>NZ_JBTJEQ010000029.1:0-60741 GCF_054456675.1 Jatrophihabitans sp. YIM 134969 | reverse complement strand
CGGCGACCACGCCGCCGCGGCGGCCGCCGCGCTCGGCGCGGCGAGGGGCCTCACGGCGCTCGCCGCGTACGGCGAGGCCTGGACGCACTACCGGACCGTGCTCGCCACCCCGACCGGGGACGACCCGTTGCCCCTCGCCCTCGAGGCGGCGGAGGCAGCGCGGCTGGCGGGCGAACCCGGCGCGGCCGCGGACGTGCTCGCCACCGCGATGTCCGCCACGCCCGCGGATCCGCCGGGACCGGCGCACGCCGCCGCGCTGGAACGGGTCGCGCTCTACCGGTGGGAGGCGGGTCGTCCCAGCGAGGCCATGGCCGCGTTCGAGGCCGCCGACGCGGCCCTCGGGCCGGGACTCAGCGCGGTCCACGCGCAGGTGTGGGCCGGGCGGGCCCGCGCGGCGTTCATCATGGCGCGCTTCGACGAGGCCGTCCGCGACGCCGACCGCGCCGTGGCTGCCGCCCGGGCGGTGTCCCCGGGGTCGGTGCTCGCCGACGCGCTGGTCACCCGGGGTACCGCGGCGGTCGTGCTCGGCGACGAGACCGGGCTGACGCCGCTGCTCGAGGGCGTCGAGCTCGCGCGCGCCGGCGGCGACGCCGGGGTGCTGTGCCGTGCGTACTCCAACCTCGTCGTCGCGTACGAGTACACGGGCCAGGTCGACCTGGCCGTCGAGACGTCCCTCGAGGGGCTGCGGGTGCTCCCGGAACACGGCCTGGAACTGGTCGTCGGCGCGGCCCTCGCCTCCAACGCCACGAACATGCTCATCCGGCGGGGGCGCTACGCCGAGTGCGCCGCGATCCTCGACGACCTGCTGGTCGGCCGCGCCGTGCGCGGGCAGGCCCTGCACCTCTACATCGAGAAGGCCGCCCTGCAGCTGGCCATGGGCGACGTCCCGGGCGCGCGCGCGAGCCTCGCGGCGTCGACGCCCCTGCTCGCCGCCGACGAGCCCGCGATCGTCGTCGCGATCGCGGAGACCACGGCGGAGTGCTTCCGCCAGGAGCAGGACTTCCCGAACTGCTACGCGACCGTGGTCGAGGCGCTCGAACGCACCGAGGACCCGCACTACCGCAGCGCGCTCGCCCTCATCGGGCTGCGGGCGGAGGCCGACCGCCCGGGCCCACGCACCGACCCCGACACCGTCGCCCGGCGGGAGCGGCTGCTGGCGGCGTTCGAACCTCCGGACGGCGGTGGGGACGGCGACGACGACGACCCCGACCACGACGTCAACCTCCGCGCCGAACGGGTCACCGCGTTCGCCGAGGCGGGCCGCGCCGCCGGCGACGACGACCCCGCCCGGTGGACCCGGGCCGTCCACCTGTGGCGCGAGGCCGCCCGCCCGCACGACGAGGCGTGGTGTCTGATCCGACAGGCCGAGGCGTACGTCGACCGACGTGACCGGGCCGCCGCCACCGAGGCGGTCGCCCGTGGCCGCGCGATCGCCGAACGCCTGCCGGCCGCACCGCTGCTCGCCGCCGCGGACGCGCTCGTGCGCCGTGCCCGCCTCACCCTGCCCGGCGACGCCGAGGAGGAACGCCCGCCGCCGGCCACCAGCGGGACGGGCACGGCGTACGGCCTCACGGCCCGTGAGATCGACGTGCTCGACCTGCTCGGTGACGGCAGCACCAACCGCGAGATCGCGCAGCGGCTGTTCATCAGCGAACGCACCGTCGGCGTGCACGTGACCAACCTGCTCCGCAAGCTCGGCGCCGCGAACCGCACCCAGGCCGCGGCGTTCGCCGCGCGGATCCCCGCCGACCACGCGTCGCACGCCCGACGTCCCTGACCGTCCACCACGACAGCCGCCCCACCACGACACCCGTCCCACCACGACACCCGTCCCACCACGAACCCGTACCGAGGAGAAGCCCGTGCCCGTCATCAAGCTGTCCCGCGTCGTCTACGTCCCCGACAACCCCGCCGCCCCCGGACCGGGCGACTCCGGCGGCCTGGACCTCGGCGGCGGCCCGATCGCGCTGCCCAACGGCTCGAAGCACTGCGCCATCGACGCCAAGGTCCTGGGCGACTTCCTCGACGCGATCGACGCACGCGGCATCGAGCTCGAGGACGGCCTGGAGCGGGCGCTGAAGCAGTACACCAAGCGCCTCAAGGACAAGGCCGAGTGACCGCCGGTCAGTAGAGGATCGTCGCCAGCGTGCCGACCTCGGCGAACCCGAGGCGGGCGTAGACCCGGCGGGCGGCGTGGTTGTAGTCGTTGACGTAGAGGCTCACCGCGGGCGCGATCCGCAAGCCCTCGACGACGACCGCGGCCACCCCGGCCGCGCCGAGACCCTGACCCCGGAACTCCGGGTCGACCCAGACGCCCTGGATCTGGGCGGTGTCCGCGGACACCGCCCCGATCTCGGCCTTGAACAGCACCCGGCCCCGGCGGTCGGTGCGGACGAAGGCGCGGCCGGCAGCGACCACCGCGGCGACCCGCGCCCGGTAGGCGGCCTCGCCGCCGGTGGCATAGGGGCTGACCCCGAGTTCGCCCGCGAACATCGCCGCGGCGGCGGGAACGTACGTGTCGAGGTCCGCCGGGACCGCGGCCCGCACGCCGGGGTCCGGCCGGACCCGCGGGGCCCGGTCCAGGACGAGCAGCGGCTGGCGCCAGCGGTCGGCGCGCGGCGGGCCCCACGCCGGAGCGACCTGCGCCCAGAGCGCGGCCAGGGTGTCCGCCTCGCCGACCAGTTCGGTGGCCCGCCGCTGCCGGGAGCCGACCGCGCGGCCGAGCGCAGCCAACGCTCGGACGTCACCGCCGACCGGCACCACGCTGCCGCCGACGAAACAGCAGGCCAGGATCTGCCGCGTGCGCGGGTCACGGACGCCGAGCACCTCACCGCCGAGACGGGCGGGGTGCAGCGATCCGGCCGCGGCGATCCGGGCGGCCAGCACACAGGCCGCGTACGGGTGCCGTTCCAGCAACCGTTGCAGTGACCACCGGTCGACGTCGTCGAGGACCTCGACCGCGGGCAGCCCGGAGGGGCCCTCGACCGGGGGCGGCGCGACGGTGGCGCTCATGATCGGACCGTACCCCGGTCCGCCGGGGTCAACGCACGGTGACGGTGGGCGACCCGGCCGACACGGCGGGGTCGGCCTCGGGGTCGATCTCCATGGCCTCCGCGAGGCGCATGGCCTCCTCGATGAGGGTCTCCACGATCTTGCTCTCGGGGACGGTCTTGACGACCTCACCCTTGACGAAGATCTGCCCCTTGCCGTTGCCGCTCGCGACGCCCAGGTCGGCCTCGCGGGCCTCGCCGGGTCCGTTCACGACGCAGCCCATGACGGCGACGCGCAGCGGCACCTCGATGCCCTCGAGGCCCGCGGTGACCTGGTCGGCGAGGGTGTAGACGTCGACCTGGGCCCGCCCGCACGACGGGCACGACACGATCTCGAGCCGGCGCTGACGCAGGTTCAGCGACTCGAGGATCGCGAGGCCCACCTTGACCTCCTCGACCGGCGGGGCCGAGAGCGAGACGCGGATGGTGTCGCCGATGCCCTGGCTCAGCAGCGCGCCGAACGCGGTGGCCGACTTGATCGTGCCCTGGAACGCGGGCCCCGCCTCGGTGACGCCGAGGTGCAGCGGGTAGTCGCACTGCTCGGACAGCAGCTCGTACGCGCGGACCATGACGACCGGGTCGTTGTGCTTGACCGAGATCTTGAAGTCGAAGAAGTCGTGTTCCTCGAACAGCGCGGCCTCGTTGAGGGCGGACTCGACCAGCGCCTCGGGCGTCGCCTTGCCGTACTTGGCCATCAGACGCTTGTCGAGCGAGCCCGCGTTGACGCCGATGCGGATCGGGGTGCCCGACGCCTTCGCCGCGCGGGCGATCTCCCCGACGTTGCCGTCGAACTCGCGGATGTTGCCGGGGTTGACCCGGACCGCGGCGCAGCCGGCGTCGATGGCCGCGAAGATGTAGCGCGGCTGGAAGTGGATGTCGGCGATGACCGGGATCTGCGACTTCTTCGCGATCGCGGGCAGCGCGTCGGCGTCGTCCTGACTGGGGACGGCGACCCGGACGATGTCGCAGCCACTCGCGGTCAGCTCGGCGATCTGCTGCAGGGTGGCGTTGACGTCGGAGGTCAGGGTCGTGCACATCGACTGGACGCTGATGGGCGCGCCGCCGCCGACCTTGACGCCGCCGACGTCGAGCTGCCGCGTCGGCTTGCGTTCGGCGAGCACGGGCGGGGCCACCTGGTTCGCGGGGATGACCGGCAGGGCGTTGCCCGCTCCGGTCGGGATGACAGAACCCAGCGTCACAGGAGTCGCACTCACGCGACCCATTGTCCACCCGGGGGCTGAGACCGCGGGAGAGCGCCAGCGACTGTTCACCGTCGGCGCACGCCCGAGGCGACGGCGACTACGACGAGATGGTGATCGGCTTCACGATGTCGGCGTAGACGACGAGCAGGGTGAAGACCAACAGCACACCGGCGACCCCGTACATGACCGGCAGCATCTGGGCGGTGTCGACGTGACCCGCCCACGGGCGCTTGCGGAGCCGGCCCCAGCCCCGCTTGGCCGCCTCCAGCAGCGCCCCGGCGACGTGGCCGCCGTCGAGCGGCAGCAGCGGCAGCAGGTTGAAGAAGAACAGCAGCAGGTTCAGGCCCGCGAGCAGCGAGATGAGGATGGCCGTCTTCTGCTCGAGGTCGAAGGCGTTCGAGGACGACACCTCGCCGCCGATGCGGGCGAGTCCGACGACGCCGACCGCGCCCTCCGGGTCACGCTGCTTGCCCTCGAAGACCGTGCCGAACAGGCTGGAGATCTTCGACGGCAGCGCCCCGAGCGCGGTGACCCCCTGCGCGATCTGGCTGCCGATCTGGCCGGGCACCTCGCTCGGCGAGGACTTGACGAACGAGACCGGTGCGTACGGGTAGAAGCCGACCTGGCCCACGGTCGTGGTCCGGCCGTCCTCGGTGACCTGCACGGCGCGCGGGGTGACGGTGAGCTCGGCGGTGCCGTCGCCGCGCTTGACGCTGATGGTGATGGGCGTGCCGGGGTTGGACCGGATGAGCTGCGACTCCTGGTCCCACGAGGTGACCGGGGTGCCGTTGACGGCGGTGATGACGTCGCCGTTCTGCAGCTTGCCCTTGGCGGGCGCCGGGAAGGATCCCGCGGGGCACGGGTCGTCCTCGGTGGCGGTGACACCGGCCGGCACCACGCAGTCGCTCACCAGCGCGACGGTGGTGGTCGGCGCGCCCTGGGTCTGGGTGCCGATCGTCAGCAGCAGGACGCTGGCGAGGACCAGGAAGATGACGAAGTTCATGATCGGCCCGCCGAGCATGATGAGCATCTTCTTGCCGGGGGTCAGCCGGTAGAACTGCCGCGGCTCGTCCTCGGGCGCGAGCACCTCGGACCGGCTGGTGGCCCGGAAGTCCTCCACCGCCAGCGCCAGGCGGCGCGGCCAGCGCGACCGCTTGCCGTCGGCCCGCGGCGGGATCATGCCGATCATCCGGATGTAGCCGCCGAGCGGGATCCACTTGATCCCGTACTCGGTCTCACCCCTCTTGCGCGACCAGGCGGTCGGCCCGAAACCGACCATGTACTGGGTGACCTTGACGCCGAACAGCTTGGCGAAGCTCAGGTGGCCCAACTCGTGGAGCGCGATCGACGCGAGCAGCCCGACGACGAAGATGAGGACGCCGAGCGCGTACAACCACACAGTTCAGGGCCTCTCACGACGACTCACCCGGTGCGACCGGGAGGGTTCAGACTAGGAGCGACCGCGCGCGGGCGCGCGCCCACTGCTCCGCTTCTTCGACGTCCTCGACGGTACGGGGGTTCCCGCCCCCTCCTCCGTGTTCGCTCAGCCACTGCTCCACGACGGTGCCGATCGAGTCGACGATGCCGAGGAACGGCAGCCGGCCGTCGTGGAAGGCGTCGACCAGTTCCTCGTTGGCCGCGTTGTAGACGGCCGGGGCGCAGCCGCCGGCGAGGCCCGCCCGGCGGCCCAGCGCGATCGCCGGGAAGGTCGTCTCGTCCAGTGGCTCGAAGGTCCAGGACGACGCCACGGTCCAGTCGACTGGTCCGGCGGCGCCCTCGATCCGGTCCGGCCAGCCCAGGGCGAGCGCGATCGGCAGGCGCATGTCGGGCGGGCTCGCCTGGGCGATGGTCGCGCCGTCGACGAACGTCACCATCGAGTGCACCACCGACTGCGGGTGGACGACGACGTCGATGCGGTCGTAGTCGACGTCGAACAGCAGCCGGGCCTCGATGACCTCGAGCGCCTTGTTGACCAGCGTCGCCGAGTTGGTGGTGATGAGCTTGCCCATGTCCCAGGTCGGGTGGGCCAGGGCCTCGGCCGGGGTGACGTCCCGCAGCTGCTCGCGGGTCCGACCCCGGAACGGCCCGCCGCTCGCCGTGACCACCAGCCGGGCGACCTCGCCCGCCGATCCCGAGCGCAGGCACTGCGCGAGCGCCGAGTGCTCGGAGTCGACCGGGACCAGCTGCCCGGGCTTCGCCGCCGCGGTGACCAACGGCCCACCCGCGATGAGTGACTCCTTGTTGGCCAGCGCCACCGTGGACCCGGCGTCGATCGCAGCGAGGGTCGCGCGGAGCCCGAGGCTGCCCGCGACCGCGTTGAGGACGGTGTGGGCGTCGCGCGCGGCGAGTTCCTGCACGGCGGTCGGGCCGGTGACGACCTCGGGGAGCGGACGGCCGTCGAACCGGACCCGCAGCGCGTCGACCAGCGCCTCGCGGTGGTCCTCGTTCGCCAGGCCGACCGCCTCGACGCCGAACTCCGCGGCCTGCTCCGCGAGGGTCTCGACACTCGAGGGCCGGCTGCCACCCGCGGCCACGGCGACGACGTCGACCCGCTCCGGGGCGAGCCGGGCGACCTCGAGGGTCTGGGTGCCCACCGACCCGGTGGACCCCAACAGGACGACGCGGCGGCGCTGATCTGTCACCCGGTCATCCTCCCGCTTCCCGGACTGGCAGAATCCACCCCATGGCGATCGTCCCGAAGCCCGGCAGTGAGCTCGACGCGCACGAGGGTCAGCCCGCCGACTACGTGCACGATCACCCGACCGAGACCCCCGAGGACTGGGGTTGGCACGGTGAGTGGGGCAAGTACGCCCGCATCGGCGGGTGGGTCAGCGCGATCATCCTGATCCTCATGGCCACCGCCACCCACTACAACAAGGCGGGCCAGGTCGCGCTGTTCGCGTTCGCCGCCCTGCTCGTCGTCGCCCTCATCCGCGACGCCGTGGTCCGCCGGACCTCCTGGCGCAGGTAGCCGACACCCGCTCCGGGCGAGTGGTCACGTCCTCCCCGGGCCCTGCTCTGGCGAGTGGGCACCTTCCCCGTCGAGTGGGCAGGAATTGGTGACCACTCGACGCCGGACGTGACCACTCGGCGAAGTCTCGTCACCCAGGTCTCGTCACCGGGGTCTCGTCACCGAGGTCTCGGACACCAGGGTCTCGGCACGAGCCGTCAGGCCGGGTCGAGCTCCTGCTGGCCCCACGGCGAGGCGTAGCCGTCACGGAGCAGGTCGAGGAACGGGATCGGCGGCAGGGCCTCGGGTCCGAGCACACCCGCGCCACTCCAGGCGCCGGTCGAGAGCAGTTCCAGGGCGACCACCGGGTTGACCGCGGTCTGCCACACGACGGCCTGGGCGCCGTACTCCGCCATCGACCACGCGTTGTCGACCACGTGGTAGAGGTAGGTCGAGCGCGGGTTGCCGTCCTTGCCCGTCCCCCGCACCCAGGTGCCGGCGCAGGTCTTGCCGCGCATCCGGTCCCCCAGCGTGGCCGGGTCGGGCAGGCAGGCGGCGACGACGTCGCGCGGTGAGACCTCGACCCCGCCCACCCGCACCGGCCGGGTCGAGTCCAGGCCGAGCGCGTGCAGCACCTTCAGCACGTTGATGAACTCGTTCCCGAGGCCGTACTTGAAGGTGACGCGCTTCGCGTCGACCCAGCGTGGGACGAGCAGCACCTCCTCGTGCTCCACGTTGACGCACTCGACCGGGCCGATGCCCTCCGGGAAGTCGAAGACCTCCGGCTCGGAGAACGGCGCGGTGGTCGTCCAGTCGCCGTTCTCCCAGATCACCGGCGGGTTGAGGCACTCCTCGATCGTGGTCCAGATCGAGAAGCTCGGGGCGACGATCGGTTCGCCGTCGTCACCCAGCACCTCGAGGTTGGCGCCGTCGCGGATGCCGACCTCGTCGATCTCGCTGAACAACTCGTCGGCGGCGTAGCGCGCGAAGACGTCAGCGAGGCCCGGCTCGACCCCGATGCCGACCAGCGCCAGCACGCCCGCCGCCTCGAAGTCGGCGGCGAGGGCGAACTGCTCGTCCCCGAGCTTGACCCCGGGCAGCTGGTGCGGGCGCTCCGGGTGCGGGGTCGACAGCGACATCGCCATGTCGAGGTAGGTGGTCCGGGTCTCCAACGCCGCCCGGAAGATCGGCATGGTGAACCGCGGGTCGGTCGCGCCGAGCACGGCGTCGACGTCCGCGAGCAGTTCGGCCAGGGCGAGTTGGTCGGAGGCGTCGACCCGGGCGGCCTCGAACCGGTCGTCGGCGACCGCGGCCACGGCCGCCTCGGCCTTGGCCAGGTCGTGGTCGGCGACGATCACACGGGTGGGGAACTCACGCCGGGCGAGGATGCGCACGGCGGCGCTCCCGACTCCACCGGCTCCGACGACGGCGACACGCACGATCAGGACACTCCTCGACGAGTAGCGATGCGGATCCCGTCACCGTAGCGAGTGACGGCGACGGAATCCATCGTGGAAACGGAGTCGAAACACCGAAACCCTTGCACCCGCGACGCTCAGCTGGATGAATGACCCTCCATCCGCACCCGTCACCGGACACGTGGGCCCTCGCGGCCCCAGGAGGGGAACCCGTTGACCGCCACCAGCACACCACCACCACCCGGCGCCCCGAGCTACGACCGCGACGACGGTGGCAAGGGGTTGAAGTCCGGCGCGATCGGCCTGGCCTCGAGCGTGGTGGTGGGCGTGGCATCGACCGCGCCGGCGTACTCGCTCGCGGCGACGCTGGGGTACGTCGTCATCCTCGTCGGCCTGCAGGCGCCGGCGGTCATCGTGCTCGCGTTCGTGCCGATCCTGTTCGTCTCGATCGGCTACCAGCAGCTCAACAAGCGCGAGCCGGACTGCGGCACGACCTTCACCTGGGCCACGAAGGCGTTCGGTCCGAAGTCGGGGTGGATGGGCGGCTGGGGCATCATCGCCGCCGACGTCCTGGTCATGGCCTCGCTCGCCCAGGTCGCCGGCCAGTACGTGTTCCTGCTGTTCGGCGCCGACGGCATCGGCGCGAACGCGGCGAGCGGGTGGGTGCTGCTGGTCGGCCTCATCTGGATGGCCCTCATGACGTGGATCTGTTACCGCGGGGTCGAGCTCTCGGCCAACATCCAGAAGGCGTTGCTGGCGCTCGAGGTCGTGGTGCTCGTGATCTTCGCGGTCACCGCCCTGGTCAAGGGCCTGGGCAGCGGCGCGCCCGCCACCGCCATCACGCCGTCGTGGGACTGGTTCAACCCCTTCAAGGTCGACGGCATCAACACCTTCGCCCAGGGCATCATCCTGATGCTCTTCATCTACTGGGGCTGGGACTCCGCTGTCGCGATCAACGAGGAGACCAAGGACCGCGACAAGACCCCCGGCCGCGCCGCGATCATCTCGACCCTGCTGCTGCTGGTCACCTACGTCATCGTCTCGCTGGCGTCCCAGACCTTCGCCGGGGTGGGTGACAGCGGGATCGGGCTCGCCAACGAGGACAACGCCACCGACATCCTCTCCGTGGTCGGCAACGCGGTGTTCGGCGACAGCGCCTTCGGCCAGGTGATGTCGAAGCTGCTGATCCTGCTGGTGTTGACCTCGGCCGCGGCCTCGACGCAGACCACGATCCTGCCGACGGCCCGGACCACGCTGTCGATGGCCGTCTACAAGGCCATCCCCGACACGTTCGCGAAGATCCACCCGAAGTACTTCAGCCCGACGTCGTCGACGATCTGGATGGGCGTGGTCTCGGCGCTGTTCTACCTGGCCGTGAACTTCTACAGCGACGGCGGCCTCATCGCCGACGCCGTGACGGCCATCGGCATGCTCATCGCGTTCTACTACGGGCTGACCGGCTTCGCGTGTGCCTGGTACTACCGCAAGGAACTGCTGGACAACGCCCGGACGTTCTTCCTGTGCGGGCTCATCCCGTTCCTCGGCGGCCTGATCATGTTCGGCGGCCTCGCCCTGACCGTCTACCAGGACTACAAGCCGATCAACAGCTACGTGGTGTTCACCATCCCGGGTACCGAGCACCAGATCGGCTGGGCGTTCCTCATCGGGGTCGGCTCGTTCGTGCTCGGCCTGATCCTCATGCTGATCGCGATGACCCGGTACAAGCCGTTCTTCCGCGGCGAGACCCTCAACCGCGACACCCCGATCCTCGCGCGGGAGGACGACCCGCTCGTCGGTGTGCTGCCCGATTCCCGCGAGAACCTGGTGCTGCCGCCGGATTCACCGCTGCGCAAGAACTGATGCACACAGCAACGGCGGCCGTCCCCGAGGGGGCGGCCGCCGTTGTCGTGTGTGGGGACGCGTCAGCGCAGCTCGGTGCCGACCTCGTGCAGGTAGGCGAGCGCGATGGCGTAGGACTTCGGCGCCGAGGTCTCGGTGTACGGCAGCCCCTGCGTCTCGCAGTGCGCCATGACCAGCGGCTTGAGCGCGCCCATCGAGTGGCGCGGGATGCTCGGGAACAGGTGGTGCTCGACCTGGTAGTTCAGGCCGCCCATGAGCCAGTCCGTGAGCGGGTGGGGGCGCACGTTGCGCGACGTCAGGACCTGACGCTGCAGGTGGGTCCAGTGCTCACCCGGCTGCGGCATCGGCATGCCCTTGTGGTTCGGCGCGAACGCGAGGCCGAGGTGCAGGCCGAAGATCGCCTGGTGCACGAAGAAGAACGCCACGACCTGCAGCGGGCTCAGCACCAGTGACAGCAGACCGAAGTAGAGGACGGCGTGCGTCAGCAGCAGGGCGATCTCGCCCCACGCCTTGCGCTTCCACACGTCCTGGGCGCTCGCGACCTTGAGGTTGAGCCCCTCGAGGGTCAGCATCGGGATGAACGCGTAGCCCTGGTGGGCGGCGAGCCACTTCAGGACGCCGTTGCGGTCGTCGGCCGCCTGCTCCGGGGTCCAGGCGATGACGCCGGTGCCGACGTCGGGGTCCTTCTCGACGTCGTTGGGGTTGGCGTGGTGGCGGTTGTGCTTGCGGTCCCACCAGCCCTGGCTCATGCCCGAGAGCACGTTGGCGAGGACCAGGCCGAGCCGGCGGTTCATCTGCGGGGTGCGGGCGACCTGCCGGTGACCGGCGTCGTGGCCGAGGAAGCCGATGCGAGCGCTCCACAGCGCGAGCGGCGCCGCGGCGCACAGCGCCCACCACGATCCGCCGGCGGCCAGGAGGATCACGACGGTCGCGACGAGCAGCAGCGAGTCCCCGAGGACCGACGCGACGTACATGCCTCGGCGACGCCGGAGCAGGTCGTGCTCCTTGACGAGGGCGACGAGCGGACCGAAGTCGCTCTCGGTCTTCGCGCGGGAGCGGGACGGGGTGCCGGTGAGCGTCGCGGTGGCGACGGGCGCGGGCAGGACAGCGGTCACAGCAGGTGGCCTCCGGGTCGGTTCGAGGGGGTGCGTCCAGCCTGACCGGCCGCGGGCGTGGAGGCAGTGGGTCCACGGAGCGGATCCGTGGTGGGCCTAGACCCCCCTCGGGCGCCGGGACTGTGACGAGGCTGTGGCGACACACGTCGGCGGCTGTGCATCGGGCCGGCCGACGGTGACCTCGACCTCGTGCGACGCGCCGCCGGATCCGCATCGGCCCGGTGGGACCATCGACACCAAGCGGTGCCCGCCCACCGCGGACGACCCGACCACGACCACGGAGGCCCGGATGCCCACGCGCTGGCACGCGCGCAGCGGCCTCACCGCCCTGGCCTTCGCCCTGGTCGTCGCCGGCGTCGTCGAACTGGCCGTGGGCTGGACGCTCTCGCTGCTCGGCGGCGGGCTCGTGCTCACCGTGGTCGGCACGCCGATGGCGATCGCGGCGACCCTCGTGGTCCGCCGCTTCGCCCACATCGAACGGTTCGTCGCCGGGCGCGTGCTCGGGCAACCGGTCCCCCACTACTACCGCCCGCTGACGGGCAACTGGTGGCGCCGCGGGCTGATCGTGGTGGGCGACCCCGCGACCTGGCGCGACCTCACCTGGCTCGTCGTCGCGGCGACCTACGGGGTCGTGCTGAGCGCCGCCGTCGTCGTGCTCGCGTGCGGGATCCTCTGGTACGCGGCCTTCCCCCTGCTGTGGCTCGTCACGCCCACGGGGTTGTTCGCCGCCGACTACGGCTTCGTCCGGTTCGACTCGCAGGCCAGTTCGTTCATCGCGTGGGCCTTCGCGGTGGCGTTCGCCCTCGCGTGGTGGTGGGCGACCCCGCAGTTGATGATCCTGCGGGCGCGGGCCGCCCGGTCGCTGCTGCGCCCCACCGAGGGCGGCGCCCTACGCATGCGGGTCGAGCAGCTCGCGGCGACGCGCGCCCAGGCCGTCGACGCCAGCGCCGCGGAGCTGCGCCGCATCGAACGCGACCTCCACGACGGTGTGCAGGCGCGGCTCGTCGCCCTCGGCATGAACCTCGGCCTGGCCGAGCAGATGTTCGACCGTGACCCGGCCGGCGCACGCGCGCTGATCGCCGAGGCCCGCGAGGCCACCAGCGCCGGCCTGGTCGAGCTGCGCAGCGTGGTCCGCGGGATCCACCCGCCGGTGCTGGCCGACCGCGGACTCGTCGGCGCGGTCCAGGCGGCGGCGATGGCGAGCCCGGTCGAGGTCACCGTCGAGGCCGAGGGCGTCGACCGGTTGAGCGCACCGGTCGAGTCCGCGGTGTACTTCGCGGTCGCCGAACTGCTCACCAACGTCGTGCGGCACAGCGGGGCGCAGCGCGGGTGGGTGAAGCTGAGCGTGGTCGAGGCGGACCGTGGTCCCGGGGTCCTGCGGGCCGCTGTCGGCGACGACGGCTGCGGCGGCGCCTGCCTCGACAGCCACGGCAGCGGGTTGGTCGGGGTGCGGCGCCGGCTGGCCGCCTTCGACGGCACCGTCACCGTCGACAGTCCCCCGGGTGGTCCCACCTGGATCGTCCTGGAGGTCCCGTGCGCATAGTCATCGGGGAGGACCTGGCGCTGCTGCGCGACGGTCTGGTGCGGCTGCTCGAGGCCAGCGGGTTCGAGGTGGTCGCGGCCGTCGACAACGGCCCTGACCTGCTGCGCGAACTGGTGCAGCAACGCCCCGACGTCGCGGTGGTCGACGTCCGCTTGCCCCCGACGTTCACCGACGAGGGCGTGCGCGCCGTCATCGAGGCGCGACGTCAGGTGCCGGGTCTCCCGGTGCTCGTCCTGTCGCAGTACGTCGAGCAGCTCTACGCCCACGAGCTCCTGGCCGACGCCCTGGGAGGCATCGGGTACCTGCTGAAGGACCGGATCTCGGACCCGGCGCAGTTCGTCGACGCCGTCCGCCGGGTCGCCGCCGGCGGCACCGCCCTCGACCCGGAGGTGGTGTCGCAGCTGCTCGGGCGGCGGCGCACGCCGTTGCAGACGCTCACCCCCCGCGAGCTCGAGGTGCTCGGACAGATGGCGCAGGGCCGGTCCAACGCGGCCGTGGCCGCGGCCCTGACGATCACCGAGAAGGCGGTCGGCAAGCACACCAACAACATCTTCTCCAAGCTCGGCCTGCCGCCGTCGGAGGACGACAACCGCCGCGTCCTGGCCGTCCTCGCCTACCTCGACCAGTGACGCCCGCTCCCACCGGGTGACCCGGGGCGGCTGTGAGACAGTCGGACCATGGGCCTGTTGGGACTTCCCGTGCCGGGACCGGGTGACGTCGCCCGCGCCTCCCTCGGGGCGCTGACCGCGCTCGACCAGGCGGTGAACCTCGTGCCGCGGGTGGTGACGCTGGTCGGTCGACTCGAGGTGCTCGCTGCCCGCGCCGACCGCCTCATCACGGCGGTGGAGGAGGTCGTCGGCGTCGCGGGTGGCACCGTGGAGCGGGTCGGGCGCGTGGTCGACACCGCCGCCGGCACGGTCGAGCGGGTCGACGACGTCGTCACCGTCGCCGCCGGCACCGTCGGCCGGGTCGACGGTGTGGTCGACGGCGCCGAGGTCGTCGTGGGCCGCACCGGCGAGGTCGTCGGCGGCGCCGATGCGATCCTGCGCCGCACCGCCGAGGTGGTCGACGGGGCCGACGCCGTGCTCGGCAAGTCGAGCCGGCTGGTCGACCGGATCACCGAGACCACCAGCGACGAGGAACTCGAGGCGATCGTCCACCTCATCGACACCCTCCCGCAGGCCGTCGACGTGCTGCGGGACGAGGTGCTGCCGGTGATGTCGACCCTCGGCACCGTCGCGCCCGACCTGCGCGACCTGCTCGACATCGCCAGCCAGCTCAACGGCGTCATCGGTTCGGTTCCCGGGTTGGGCCGGATCAAGAAGCGGGTGGAGAAGGCCCAGGCCGAGGAGGACGGCGAGAGCTACCGCGCCGACGACGAACCGCCCTCGGCGCCGGCGCGCGACTGACACCAGCGGTCAGGACGACGGATTCCGTCGCGAACGACGGGAAACGCCGCGGAATCGCTTGCACAGCCTGCCACGGTGGGCGACACTGCCCCGGTGGACGCGCCGCGCAGCCCCCACCTCGACGAGGTGTCCCGGGCGATCATCGCCCAGTTGCAGGAGGACGGCCGCCGGGCCTACGCCACCATCGGCAAGGCCGTCGGGCTGTCCGAGGCGGCCGTGCGGCAGCGGGTCCAGAAGCTGCTCGAGGCGGGCGTCATGCAGATCGTCGCCGTCACCGACCCGCTGCAGATGGGCTTCGCGCGTGAAGCGCTCATCGGCGTGGTCACCGACGGCGCCATCACGGCGGTCGGCACGGCCCTCACCGACGACGTCGACATCGACTACGTCGTGGTCACCGCCGGCACCTTCGACCTGGTGTGCGAGGCGGTCGCGACCGACGACGACCACCTGCTCGAGATCATCACCCGCATCCGGGCCATCCCGGGCGTGGTCCGCACCGAGACGTTCATGTACCTGAAGCTGATGAAGCAGACCTACGACTGGGGGACGCGACAAGCATGACCACTACGCCGAACGACGCTCCGACGGGCGAGGCGGCCGGCCGTCGCGCGTCCGAGAACCTCTGGATGCACTTCAGCCGCATGGGGTCCTACGGCGAGTCCGAGATCCCGACCATCGTCCGTGGCGAGGGTGCCTACATCTGGGACGACCGCGGCCGCCGCTACCTCGACGGCCTCGCCGGACTGTTCGTCGTGCAGGCGGGCCACGGTCGCACGGAGTTGGCGGAGGCGGCCTACAAGCAGGCGCAGGAGCTCGCCTTCTTCCCGCTCTGGAGCTACGCCCACCCGCAGGCGGTCGAACTGGCGCAGCGGCTGGCGGACGAAGCCCCCGGCGACATCAACAAGGTCTTCTTCACCACCGGCGGCGGCGAGGCCGTCGAGACGGCCTGGAAGCTCGCCAAGCAGTACTTCAAGCTGATGGGGAAACCCCTCAAGCACAAGGTGATCAGCCGTTCGGTCGCCTACCACGGCACTCCCCAGGGCGCCCTCGCGATCACCGGTATCCCCGCGGCCAAGCAGATGTTCGAGCCGCTCACGCCGGGCGGGTTCCGCGTGCCCAACACCAACTTCTACCGCGCCACCGAACACGGCGACGACCTGGAGGCGTTCGGCCGCTGGGCCGCCGACCGCATCGAGGAGGCGATCCTGTTCGAGGGGCCCGACACCGTCGCGTGCGTGTTCCTCGAGCCGGTGCAGAACTCCGGTGGCTGCTTCCCGCCGCCGCCGGGCTACTTCCAGCGGGTGCGCGAGATCTGCGACCGGTACGACGTCCTGCTCGTCTCCGACGAGGTCATCTGCGCGTTCGGACGGCTCGGCACCATGTTCGCCTGCGACAAGTTCGGCTACGTCCCCGACATGATCACCTGCGCCAAGGGGATGACCAGCGGGTACTCGCCGATCGGCGCGTGCCTGGTCTCGGACCGGATCGCGGAACCGTTCTGGACGGGCACGACCTCGTTCCCCCACGGCTACACCTTCGGCGGGCACCCCGTGTCGGCCGCGGTGGCCCAGGCCAACCTCGACCTGTTCGCCCGTGAGGGCCTGCTCCAGCACGTGCTGGACCAGGAGGGCGCTTTCCGGTCGACGCTGGAGAAGCTCAACGACCTGCCGATCGTCGGCGACGTGCGCGGCGACGGCTACTTCTACGGCATCGAGATGGTGAAGGACAAGGCCACCAAGGAGACCTTCGACGACGACGAGTCGGAGCGGCTGTTGCGCGGCTTCCTGTCCAAGGCGCTGTTCGACGCCGGTCTCTACTGCCGCGCCGACGACCGGGGCGACCCGGTGATCCAGCTCTCCCCGCCGTTGATCTGCGAGCAATCCCACTTCGACGAGATCGAGCAGATCCTGCGCGGGGTACTGACGGAGGCGTGGACTCGCCTGTAGGTCAGACCGTCACCGTCGTCGGGGCGGGTGTCGCCGGCGCGGCGTGTGCTGTCGCGCTCATCGCGGCCGACGTGCCCGTGCGCGTCGTCGAGCGCGGACGCGCGCCCGGCGGCCGGATGGCCTCACCCGAGGTGCAAGGGCGCCGGGTCGACCTCGGTGCCGGCTACTTCACCGTCAAGGACGACGGCTTCTCGGCCGTCGTCGACGGGTGGGAGGCCGCGGGCCTCGCGCGTCCGTGGACCGACACCTTCTCGGTGCTGACGCGCGGCGCGGAACCGTCGAGCTCGAGTGGGCCGGTGCGCTGGGCGACCCCGGGCGGCCTGCGGTCGCTGGTGCGCGCGCTGCTCGACGGCGCGGGCGTCGAGGTCGAGTACGAGGTCGTGATCGAGTCGCCGCCGGAGGGTCCGGTCGTCCTCGCGATGCCCGACCCGCAGGCCCAGCGCATCTTCGCCGCACCGGAACTGCGTTTCGTCGACTACGACCCGGTGATCGCCGTCGCGTGCGGCTTCGACGAACGCCGCTGGTCTGTGTTGCACGATGCAGCGTTCGTGAACGACCACCCCGACGTCTCGTTCATCGCCGACGACGGCGCGCGTCGCGGTGACGGCGCGCCGGTCCTCGTCGCCCACACCACACCCGAACGCGCCCGCAAACACCTCGTCATGCCCGACGACGCCGCCCGCCCGGTCGTCGCGGCCCTGACCGAACTGCTCGGCACCGGCGAACCGCTCTGGACCCACACCCACCGGTGGACGTTCGCCAAACCCGCCGACGCCCACGAGCACACGTTCCACCTGCACCAGGGCAGCAGCGGCGCGCCGGTCGGTCTCGCGGGCGACCAGTGGTGCCCCGAGGGCTCACCGCGCGTCGAGAGCGCGTGGCGCTCCGGCACCGATCTCGGGCGGGCGCTGGTCGCCGCGCTCTGACGTCCGGGTCAGAACCGGCGGATCTCGGGTTCGCGGTCGGGCGACGCCGGCGGGGTGGCGGGCAGTGCGAACCAGGTCGTCGTGACGCCCGCCCGGCGGACGAAGCCCCACTCGGACGCCACGGCGTCGAGGATGCGCAGGCCGCGGCCGCGCACCGCGCGTGGTTCGAGCGTGTCGGGATCATCGAGGGCGCCCACCGGCAGCCGACCGCCGGCGGGGGCGACCTCGGGAGCCTGCTCGACGACGGCGACGGCGATGCGGTCCGCTGTCACCCGCACCCGCACCCCGACCGACGTGCTCGAGGTGTGGTGACGCACGTTGGTGACCAGTTCGGAGACCAGCACCATCGCGTCGGCGATGGTGTCGGTGTCGACGGCCCAGGCGTTCAACGCGGTGAGGACGTGGGCGCGGACCTCGCTCGCGACCCCGGGTTCGTCGCAGCGGAACCAGACGAGCGCGGCGGTGGAGTCCTCCGTGGTCGCGATCACGGCGACGTCGTCCGGTTCGTCGGTCGGACCGGGCACGAGGCTCAGGGTCGGCAACGCGTCACTCCTGCCGGTCACCAGCACCGCGGGGCCGGAGTGCTGTCGAGGACGGACCCTAGCAGCGGAAGGCTTTTCGGGCCGTCAACGGTGCAGACCGCTCCGGATGTGTTGGAAGACCAGGTTGGTCTCGGTGAGCGCCACGTCGGGATGACCTGAGAGGAAGACCCCGACGAACTCCCGCAGGTCGTCGGTGTCGCGGGCGGCGACGTGCACGAGGAAGTCGTCGGCGCCGGCGAGGAAGAAGACGTCGAGCACCTCCGGTGCCGCCGCGAGTTGCTCGGCGAACGTGGCGATCTGCGCCCGTGCGTGGGCCTGGACGCGGACCGCGACGACGGCTTGGAGCGGTCGCCCGATCGCAACCGGGTCGACGTCGGCGTGGAAGCCGCGGATCACCCCGGCCTCGCGCAGGGCGCGCACCCGTCCCAGACAGGTCGAGGGCGCCACCCCGACGGCCGCCGCGAGGGCGTTGTTCGGCATCCGCGCGTCACGGGCGAGGTGTTCGAGGATGGCCCGGTCGACGCGGTCGAGCGTGGCGCTCCGCACGGCGTTCGGTGCAACCGTTGCCGACGGCACCGTCACAGAATCATCGTCGCTCACGGCGCCTCCTCGCAGAATCTTGTTCAGACTACTGGTGCGCCACCGCGCACAGCTTCAGACTGACCGCCATGAAGGTGGGCATCCCGAGCGAGGTCAAGAACAACGAGTTCCGGGTGGCGATCACCCCGGCCGGCGTGCACGAGCTGACGCGCCACGGGCACGAGGTGTTCGTGCAGCGCGACGCCGGGGTCGGCTCGTCGATCCCGAACGACGACTACGTCGGTGCCGGCGCGAAGATCGTCGACACCGCGGACGACGTGTGGGCCATCGGCGACCTGATCCTCAAGGTCAAGGAACCGATCGCCTCGGAGTACCACCGGATGCGCGCGGACCAGGTGCTGTTCACCTACCTGCACCTCGCCGCCGACCGCGCGGGCACCGACGCCCTGCTGGCCTCCGGCACCACCGGCATCGCCTACGAGACGGTGCAGCTGGCCGACGGCACGCTGCCGCTGCTCGCGCCGATGAGCGAGGTCGCAGGACGGCTGGCCCCGCAGGTCGGCAGCTACCACCTCATGCGCCAGGGCGGCGGCCGCGGCGTGCTCATGGGCGGCGTCCCCGGCGTGCACGCGGCCAAGGTCGTGGTCATCGGCGCGGGCGTGTCCGGCCAGAACGCGGCGACCATCGCGCTCGGCATGCAGTCCGAGGTCGTCCTGCTCGACCGGAACATCGCCCGCCTGCGCGAGATGGACGCGATCTACCAGGGCCACTGCCAGACCGTCGCCTCGAACTCGCTCGAGCTGGAGAAGGCCGTGCTCGACGCCGACCTCGTGATCGGCGCGGTGCTCATCGCCGGGGCCAAGGCGCCCAAGCTGGTGAGCAACGAACTGGTCAGCCGGATGAAGCCCGGCTCGGTGCTGGTCGACATCTCGATCGACCAGGGCGGGTGCTTCGAGGACTCCCGGCCGACCACGCACGACGAGCCGACCTACCGCGTCCACGACTCGGTCTTCTACTGCGTCGCGAACATGCCCGGCGCGGTGCCCCACACCTCGACGTACGCCCTGACCAACGTCACGCTCCCCTACGCGGTGGAGCTCGCGAACCGGGGCTGGCGCGCGGCGTTGCAGGCCGATGCCCCGCTGGCCCTCGGCCTCAACACGCACGCCGGCGCGCTCACCAACCGCCCGGTGGCCGAGGCGCACGGGCTGCCGTCGGTCGAGCTGGCGGACGTCCTCGCCTGACCGCGTTCCGATGACCGGTGCAGACGGCAACGATCCGCGCGGGCTGTCGTTGTGGCTCGAGTCCAGCGGCGACGACCTGACCCCTCGCTCACCGCTGGCGGGATCGACGGCCGTCGACGTCGTGATCGTCGGCGCCGGGTTCACCGGCCTGTGGACGGCGTACCACCTGCTCGGCGACGACCCGTCGTTGCGCGTGCTGGTCGTCGAGGCCGAGACGGCGGGGTTCGGTGCGTCCGGCCGCAACGGCGGCTGGTGCTCGGCGCTGTATCCGGTCACACTCACCACCCTGGCCGCGCGCCACGGCCGTGAGGCCGCCGTCGCGCAGTACCGCGCGATGGTCGAGAACCTCGACGCCATCGAGCAGATCCTGCTCACCGAGGGCATCGCGTGCGACTGGGTCCGTGGCGGCACCGTCGACCTCGCCCGGGGTGACGCCCAGCTCGAACGGGCCCGGGCGGCGGTCGAGGAGGCGCGGACGTTCGGGTTCGGCCCCGACCGGCTGACCCTGCTGTCGGCGGCCAAGGCGTCGGCGCGGGTGCATACGACCCGCACGCTGGGCGCCACGTACACCCCGGACTGCGCGACCGTCCACCCCGGCAAGCTCGTGCGCGGCCTGGCCCGGGCGGTCGAGCGCCGCGGTGGACGGATCGTCGAGGGCACCCGCGCGCTCGACGTCTCCCCCGGCCTGGTCCGCACCACCCACGGCGACGTCCGCGCCGCCTCGGTGCTGCTCGCCACCGAGGGGTTCACGCCGGCGCTGCCCGGACGGCGTCGCGACGTCGTGCCGGTGTACTCGCTCATGATCGCGACCGCGCCGCTGCCCGACGACCTCTGGCGCGCGGTCGGGCTCGCCGAGCGCGAGACGTTCACCGACTTCCGCCACCTCATCGTCTACGGCCAACGCACCGCCGACGGCCGCATCGCCTTCGGCGGGCGCGGTGCGCCCTACCACTTCGGGTCGAGGGTGCGGCCGTCGTTCGACCACGCCCCCGCCGTGTTCGAAGCGTTGCAGCGTGCACTGGTCGAGCTGTTCCCCGTGCTCGACGGTGTCGAGATCACCCACCGCTGGGGTGGACCCCTGGGCGTCACCCGCGACTGGTCGGCGTCGGTGCGGTGGTCACCCGTGACGGGGTTCGGTTCGGCCGGCGGGTACGTCGGTGACGGTGTCTCGACCACCCACCTCGCCGGCCGCACCCTCGCCTCGCTGGTGCTGGGTCAGGACACCGCGCTCACGCGGTTGCCGTGGGTCGGGCACGCCTCACCGCGCTGGGAGCCCGAACCACTGCGCTACGTCGGCGCCCGCGTGCTGGCCGGCGGCGTGGCGGCCGCCGACGCCGCCGAGGCCCGCGGCCGTCGCGCCGGCGCCGTGCCCGCCCTGCTCGACCGCCTCCTCCGCCACTGACGCGCCACGATGTGCCCGCTGGCAGGCACATCGGTCCACGATGTGCCCGCTACCGGGCACATCGGCCGACGATGTGCCCGCTACCGGGCACATCGGTTCCCACGGCAGGATGACGCGCCATGGGTCGCCTCGTGTACTCCGCACTCTGCTCGCTCGACGGCTTCACCACCGACCGCGACGGTGACTTCGGCTGGGCCGAACCGGACGCCGAGGTGCACGCGTTCGTCAACGACAGGGAGCGACGGATCGGGACGTACCTTTATGGCCGGCGGATGTACGAGACGATGCGGGTCTGGCAGGACGACGTCACGACGTGGGAGCCCTCGCCGTCGCCGGAGGTGGTCGAGTACGCCGAGGTCTGGCGCGACGCCGACAAGGCGGTCTTCTCGACGACGCTGCCCGAGTCCGAGGTGACGACACCCCGCACCACCCTGTACCGCACGCTGGACGTCGACGCGGTGAGCGCGATGAAGGAACTCTCCGACGTGGACCTCAGCGCCGGTGGGCCCACGTTCGCCGCGCACCTGCTGCGCGCCGGGCTCGTCGACGAGATCGCGCTGTACCTCGCACCGGTGGTGGTCGGCGGCGGGCTGGCGGTGCTGCCCGACGACGTCCGCCTCGACCTCACCTTGCGCGAGGAACGCAGCTTCGGCAACGGCACGGTGTTCCTGCGCTACGACGTCGGCTGACTCACCGGTCGATCCGCACCGACGCCAGCATCCGGTCGACGGCCGCCAGGTCGGCGTCCACGTCGCCGGGGCCGATGCACGCGGTCATCGTCAGCACGGTGCCCTTCCCGGTCGAGATGGCGGCAAGCACGCCCCGGACCGCCGCGGTGGGCCGGCACTCGTCCGGCAGAGCGGTCTTGTCGACCTTGGCCTCGAAGCCGGCGAGCACGACCGGGGTCCCGCTGTAGCGATCGAGCGGCTGTGGCGAGAGCACGACGTCGTCGGTCCAGTCGACGAACACCCCGCCGTCGCCGAGGAACGGTTCCGGCGGGTGGCAGGAGACGGACGGCCCGGACCCGCCCGCGGTCCCGGTCGTGCACACCGGCGGGAAGGGCGCCGAGCTGAGGTAGGCGACGGCGGACGACATCGTGGACGGCGCGCCCGTCGGGCGGCTCGTCCACTCCGTGGAGTACTCGAACGACACGCCCCGCCCGGAGAAGGTGGTCCAGGGGACGGCGGCGACCGAACCCGACGGCGTGAACGGCGGGGAGCTCGGGCCGGTCACGCCGGGCGCGTCGCGCAGCACCTCGGTGCCGACGACGGCCCCGCCCACCACCACGACCACGGCCGCGGCGGCGGCCGCCCACCACGCGTGGTGCCGACGACGCGGCGCGGCCCCGGCGGCGCGCACGGTCAGGTCCGTGCGGACGATGACGTCGATGTTGCGCTGTGCAACGGTGTCGTCGTACGCGACGGGGGCGGGCACGGGGTCGGCGGCGCGTAGCCGCTCCAGCACATCGGTCACGACGTCCCCTCCGGAACAACGGTCGCCTGGGGTTCGGGGTCGAGCAGGGCGGCGAGCCGCCGCCGGGCGCGCAGCAGCCGGACCCGGACGGTCGCAGCCGGCACGCCCAGCACCTGCGCCGCCTCGGCCGGGGTGAGTTCCTCCCACGCGACGAGCGTGAGCAGTTCCCGGTCGTCGGGCGAGAGTCGCGTGAGCGCGGCCACGACGTCGAGCACGGCGTCGGGTGCCTCCCGCACCACGCCGGGGCTCGGCAGCGCAGCGGTCACCCGCTCCCGCCGGGCCCCGCTGCGCGCGGCGTGCTGGACGTGGTGGTGGGCGGCGGCGAGCAGCCACAGCCGGTCGAGACGGTCGACCTCGTGCCGCCGTCGCCAGGCGGTGGTGAAGACCTCGGCCACAACGTCGTCGACCTCGTGACCGGGCACCCGGCGGCGGGCGTAGCGCAGGACGTCGCCGTGGTGGGCGCGGTAGAGCGCCGCGAACCACGTCTCGTCCCGGTCCCCCACGCCCCTACGTTCCCGCACCCGACGAGGGCGTTACACCCGGAAAGCGGAACGGCCCGCCGTCCGGAGAGGGACGACGGGCCGTGCGGTGGTGCGGTGCGGTCAGCTGGCCGCGGTCTCGCGGCGCGGGAGCTTCCAGTCCGCGCGGGGGAAGTGGCAGGTGTAGCCGTTCGGGTAGCGCTCCAGGTAGTCCTGGTGCTCCGGCTCGGCCTCCCAGAACGCGCCGGCGGGCTCGATCGTGGTCACGACCTTGCCGGGCCAGATGCCGGAGGCGTCGACGTCGGCGATGGTCTCCTCGGCGACCCGACGCTGCTCGTCGGACTGCGGGAAGATCGCCGACCGGTAGCTGTCACCGATGTCGTTGCCCTGGCGGTTCTTCGTGGTCGGGTCGTGGATCTGGAAGAACCACTCGAGCTGGTCGCGGTACGAGGTCACCGTGGGGTCGAAGACGATCTCGATGGCCTCGGCGTGGCCGCGGTGGTTGCGGTAGGTCGCGTTGGCGACCTGGCCGCCGGTGTAGCCGACCCGGGTCGAGACGACGCCCGGCCGGCGACGGATGAGGTCCTGCATCCCCCAGAAGCAACCGCCGGCGAGGACGGCGGTCTCGGTGGTCTCGGTGGTCTGACTGGTCACGTGGGCCTCCAAGGAGCCTGTTGGTGATACGTCCTCTGCAACGATCCCGCGGGTCCGGGTGTTCCGGGAAGGGTCGTCGGTGGGCACACCGACGCCCATGGCGACGTACACCGTCAACCCCGCCGGCGTGGCGCACACGAAGCGGCTGATCGAGAGCCGCCAGTACGTGCTGGACAGCGAGTGGGGCGACGTCCAGCCCTCGGCCGCCGACGAGACGGCGTACGTGCACGCGCACGGCTGGGACGACTACGCCGGCTGGTTCCTCGGGCTCACCGAGGGCGCGAACGAGGAGACCAAGGCGCGCTACGCGTTCGTGTGCGGCGACCTGCGCCGCGTGCACCGTTCCGGGCTCATCGCGTGCGTCTACCGCGCCTCGCAGTGGCGGCACAAGGCCGTCGAACTCGCCGCCCACGACCTGCTGCAGGAACTCGACCGCCGAGCCGGGATCGGCTGACCGTGACCCGCGTGGCACGCGGGTGCGGCCCCGACGGCTCGGGCAGGGTGGGGTGATGAACGAGCCCGCGCGGCCCGACCGCACCCAGCTCATCGGCCAGGGCATCGCCCGGGCCGCGACGTGGAGCGCCCGCGGGGTGTTGATCGCGCTCGGCCTGGTCGTCCTGGGGCTCGTGGTGAAGTACGCCTGGGTGGTCCTGCTGCCGGTGCTGCTGGCCGTCATCCTCGCGACCGTCCTCGCGCCGCCCGCGGCGTTCCTGCGCCGGCACGGCTGGCCGCCGGCGCTGGCCTCGGGCGTGGTGGTCGTCGTGGGTCTGGCCGTGCTGCTCGGGGCCCTCGCGGTCGTGACGCCGTCGGTCGTCGACCAGGCCGTGCAGTTCGGGTCCAGCGCCGCGGGCGGTCTGCAGAAGATCGAGGACTGGCTGACCGGGCCGCCGCTCAACCTCGACGAGAGCCAGATCAGCACCGCTGTCGACGCGATCACCCAACGCATCCAGGACAACGCCTCCACCATCGCGAGCGGGGTGCTCTCCGGCGTCAGCGCGGTGACCTCGGTGCTGGTGACGCTGCTGCTGGTCCTCGTGCTGGTGTTCTTCTTCGTGAAGGACGGCCGTCGGTTCCTGCCGTGGCTCGACCGCAGCCTGGGCGACCGCGTGGGCTCCCACCTCGACGTCCTGCTGACGCGGTGCTGGAAGTCGGTGGGCGGGTTCATCCGGGTGCAGGCCCTGGTCAGCCTGGTCGACGCCGTCTGCATCGGCCTGGGGGTCTTCATCGTCGGCGTCCCGCTCGCCCTGCCCATCGCGGTGCTGACGTTCCTCGGCGGGTTCATCCCGATCGTCGGCGCCGTCGTCGTCGGCTCGCTGGCGATCCTCATCGCCTTGGTGTCCGGTGGACTGGTCAAGGCCCTGATCGTGCTCGCGATCGTGCTGGCGGTGCAGCAGCTGGAGGGCAACGTGCTGCAGCCGGTCCTGCAGTCGCGCAGCCTCAAGCTGCACCCGGCGGTGATCCTGCTGGCCGTCACCGGTGGGGGGTCGGTGTTCGGCATCATCGGGGCCTTCCTCGCGGTCCCGGTCGTGGCGGTCGTGGCCGAGGTCGTGCGTTACCTCGGCGAACTGCTGGACGCCCGCAGCGCCGGCCCGCCCGCGGTCGACGGCGAGGTCCCGGACGACGACAGCGGACCGGATCCCGAGCCGACCCCCACAACGGGGTAAGCCCTCGGCATGGAGTTCCGAACCCTCGGGCGCAGTGGCTGCGCCGTGTCCACGCTCTGCCTCGGCACGATGACCTTCGGGTCGGAGACCGACGAGCAGGGATCCTTCGACCAGCTCGACGCCTTCACGGCCGCCGGCGGCACCTTCGTCGACACCGCCGACGTCTACTCGGCCGGTGTCTCGGAGGAGATCATCGGCCGGTGGTTCGCCTCGCGCCCGGCCGACGTCACCGAACCCGTCGTCCTCGCCACCAAGGGCCGGTTCCCGCTGGACGAGCACCCCAACGGGGCCGGGTTGTCGGCGCGGCACCTGACCCGCGCCCTCGACGCCTCGCTCACCCGCCTGGGCCGCGACCATGTCGACCTCTACCAGTGCCACGCCTGGGACGCGTACACCCCGGTCGAGGAGACCCTCCGCACGCTGGACGGCTTCGTGCGCGCCGGCAAGATCCGCTACTACGGCTTCTCCAACTTCCTCGGGTGGCAACTCACCAAGGCCGTGCACGTCGCGCGCGAGCTCGGCCTCGCGGCGCCGGTCTCGTTGCAGCCGCAGTACAACCTGCTGGTGCGCGGCATCGAGTTCGAGATCGTCGACGCCGCGCAGGACGCGGGCCTCGGGCTGCTGCCGTGGTCGCCGCTCGGCGGCGGCTGGCTGTCCGGCAAGTACCGCCGCGACCAGCGTCCGACGGGCGCGACCCGCCTGGGTGAGGACCCGGAGCGCGGCATGGAGGCGTACGGCCCCCGCGCCCAGCAAGAGGTCACCTGGGACGTCATCGCCGCGGTGCAGCAGATCGCCGAGGCCCGCGGCGTCTCGATGGCCGAGGTCGCGCTGGCCTGGGTCACCGACCGTCCGGGCGTGACGTCGACGATCCTCGGCGCCCGCACCACCGAGCAGCTCGCGACGAACCTCGCCGCGGCCGACCTGCACCTCACCGCCGAGGAGACGGCCACCCTCGACGAGGTCAGCGACCCGCACATGCCCGACTACCCGTACGGGCCGATGGGCATCGAGCAGCGCGACCGCAAGCTCGCCGGCGGCCGCTGACGGGGGATCTTCCGGTCGACGGGGTGATAGCGGACGAACCCGGCACATTCGGTGCGCCGTTGTGAAGCTGAGGTGAGACAGTGCGGTCATGACCGCGTTGCTGGCCCCCGCAGCCGAGGCGGTCGAGCGCGCCCGCATGGACGCCGTGCACCGTTACGACGTCCTGGACTCCCCGCCCGACCGGGCCTTCGACCGCATCACCGCGTTGGCCGCGCGGCTGTTCGAGGTGCCGGTCTCGCTCGTCAGCATCGTCGACACCGACCGGATCTGGCTGAAGTCGACCTACGGGCTGCCGGGCGTCGCCGAGATCCCGCGGACGCCCGGCCTGTGCGCCTCGGTGGTGCTGCAGGACGACCCGTGGGTGGTCACCGACGCCGAACACGACCCGCGCACCCGCACCAACCCGCTGGTGAGCGGGGAGTTCGGTCTGCGGTTCTACCTCGGGATCCCGCTGCGCACCCACGACGGGCACAACCTCGGCTCGCTGTCGGTGATCGACACCAGCCCCCGCGACGTCACCCCTGACGAGGTCGACACCATGGTCGACCTCGCCCAGGTGGTGGTCGACGAACTCGAACTGCGGCTGGCCGCACACCGGAACATCGCGTTGCAGACCACGTTGCGCGAGGCCGCCGAGGAGCAGGCGACGATCCTGCAGGAGGCCCTGCTCCCGCCGTCGCTGCCGCGCGTCGACGGTCTGGAGATCGCGTCGCGGTACCGGGCGGAGGAGGGCCGGGTCGGTGGGGACTTCTACGACGTCGTCCCGACCCCGCGCGGGGCGGCCGTCATGGTCGGCGACGTGTGTGGCAAGGGCGCGCGGGCGGCGTCGTTCACCGCCACCGCCCGGTGGTCGCTGCGCACCCTGCTGCAGGACTCCTCCCGCCCGGCCGACACCCTGGGCCGGCTCAACACGGTGCTGACGCGCAGCACCTCGGCGTCGGACCACTACTGCACGGTCGCCCTCGGCGTGGTCAGCACCCGCGGTGACGGCTTCGACCTTCGCGCCTCCCTCGGCGGCCACCCGCCGCTGCTGGTGCTGCGCCGTGACGGCCGGGTCGACCGACTCGGGGTGCCCGGCCCGATCGTCGGGTGGCTGCCGGGCGGCGGCTACACCGACAGCATCACCCGGCTGCAACCCGGCGAGACCGTCGTCCTGTACACCGACGGCCTGCTCGACGCCGTGTGCGGCCGGGGCGCGAGCTCCGACGAGCCCCTCGTCACCCTGCTCGGTCGGCTGGCCGGCCGCACGGCGGAACAGATCGCCGGTGCGCTGGACCTGGCCGCCCAGCGCGGAGGCGTGACCGACGACGTCGCGATCGTGGTGCTGCGTGCCGTCGACCGCGGGTGACCCCGTCACCGACGCCCGGACGGGAGCGGTCATGGCCGACGACCCCCGCGTGACGATCGTGGACGACGGCCGCGTGCGCACCGTGCGCTTCACCGTCGCGGGTGACCTCGACCTGGTCGCGGAGCGCGCCCTGGTCGACGACGTCGTCGACGTCGTGCGCGACACCCGCCCCGACCGGCTCGTCCTGGACCTGACCGGGGTGCCGTTCCTGGACTCGTCCGGGCTGCGGGGGCTGTTGCGCTGCGCCCGGGCGGCGGAGGACCACGGGGTGCTGCTGACCCTCGACGTCGTACCGGGGCCGGTGACCATGCTGCTCGACACCGCGGGCGTCCGGAACTGGTTCGGGTACGAGTGACGGGGTCTCCGTAGGCTTCGCCTCGTGCTCCCACGCGTCGACGTCGTCCGCTACGTGACGCCGCTGCGGGAGGGCGGATCGCTGCCGGGGCTCATGGAGGCCGACGACCTCGGCACCTACGTCGTGAAGTTCCGCGGCGCCGGGCAGGGCCTGCCGGTGCTGGTCGCCGAGGTCATCGCCGCGGGACTCGCCCGGGCGCTCGAGCTGCCGGTGCCGGACCTCGTGGTCGCCGCGCTCGACGCCGGGTTCGCCGCCGGCGAGCCCGACGAGGAGGTCCAGGACCTGCTGCGGGCGAGCGCCGGCGACAACCTCGGCGTCGACTTCCTGCCCGGAGCGCTCGACGCCGACCGGATCGCGGTGGAACGCGGCGCCGACCCCGCTTTCGCCGGGCGGGTGCTGTGGTTCGACGCCTACGTCAACAACGTCGACCGCACCTGGCGCAACCCGAACATGCTCTGGTGGGGCGGACAGCTGTGGCTCATCGACCACGGCGCGTCACTGACGTTCCACCACAACTGGTCAGGCGCCGACGCCGCGGTGCACCGCGCCTACCGCACCGACGGTCACGTCATGCTGGACCGGCACCCCGATCTCGCCGCGGCCGACGCGTTCTCCCTCCCCCGGCTGTCCGACGACGTCCTCACCGCCGTCGTCGCCGACGTCCCCGACGACTGGCTCGCGGTGGAGGACCTGGCACCCTCCGCGGTCCGCGAGCGCTACGTCGCCTGGCTCGCCGCGCGGCGCGACGCCCACGCCGACTGGGTGCCGGCGTGACTGGGTCCGTGCGCCGCGAACCGTACGAGTACGCGCTGTTGCGGGTGGTGCCGCGGGTCGACCGCGGTGAGTCGCTCAACGCCGGCGTGGTGCTCTACAGCCGGGCCCACGACTTCCTCGCCGTCGCGACCTGCGACGATCCGGTCCGGTGGCGGATGCTCGACCCGTCGCTCGACGTGGACGCCGTCCGCGACGCCCTGGCCTCGGCGGCCGAGGGGCCGGCCCCCGACGGCATCGGCGCCCGCTTCCGGTGGCTCACCGCGCCACGCAGCACGGTGGTGCAGCCCGGTCCGATCCACACCGGCATGACGGCCGACCCGGCCGCCGAACTCGAACGGCTGCGGCTGGCACTGTTGCCGGCTGCAACAGTGGCGCCGGAGCCCGCCGAGCAGGTGCGGCAGGCCGCGATCCGTGTGTCGTCGCTCGCCCGCGACGGTCTCGCCTACACGACCAACGACTTCGACCGCGACCGGTGGGTGCAACTGGAGGCCGTCGCCGCGGGGCTGTTCGGACTGCTGGCCGACCGTCCCGCCGCCGACTTCGCGCTGCCCCTGGACGCCGACTTCGGCTACGTCACCCCGAAGGTCGAGATCCGCGGCGGGATCGTCGACGACCACGACCGGTTGCTCATGATGCGCGAACGTCTCGACGGCCGTTGGTCGCTGCCCGGTGGTTTCGCCGACCCCCTGGACACCCCGTCGCTCGCCGTGGTGCGCGAGGTGCGCGAGGAGACCGGTTACGAGGCGGAGGCGGTCAAGCTCGTCGGGTGCTGGGACCGCGACACCCAGGGCCACACCCCGAAGTTCCCCATCGCCATGTGGAAGTTGTTCTTCCTGTGCCGCCTCACCGGCGGTTACGCGCCGCCCAGCGAGCTCGAGACCCTCGACGTCGGCTGGTTCGGCCTCGACGAACTGCCGGAGCTGTCGACCGGACGGGTGCTCCCCCACGAACTCGCCCGGATCGTCGCGCACGCCCACGACCCGTCCCTGCCCACGGAGTTCGACTGATGTCGGCGTTGCTGGGCGTCACCGAGGTCGCGGACGACGTGTGGTTCGCCCGCGGCCGCGACGTCAACTGGACCCTGCTCGTCGAGGGCTCGGCGGTCACGCTGGTCGACGCCGGATATCCCGGGTACGCCGGCGCCGTCCGCGAATCCCTCGACGCCGTCGGACGTTCCTGGGGTGACGTGGCCGCGGTCCTCGTCACCCACGGCCACGTCGACCACGTCGGCGCCCTCCCGGCCCTGTTGCAGGACGCGGAGGTCCCCGTGTACGCGGGGCCCGGCGAGCTGGCGAACCTGCACGGCGAGCGGCACGAGTCGGCCGGGGTCGGCGACGTCGTGAAGCACCTGGCCGGGCACGGCGTGCTGCCGTGGGCGCTGCGGATCTCGCGAGCGGGCGGCAGCGCGAAGACCACGGTGCGGTCCGCGACGTCCTACACGACGGTCACGGCGTGGGACGACGCCCTGGACGTCCCCGGCCGCCCGGTCCCGGTGCCGACCCCGGGCCACACCAGCGGTCACACCGCCTACCTGATCCCGTCGGCCGGAGCCGTGGTCACCGGCGACACGCTGTGCACCGGCCACGCCCTCTCCCGGGTCGAGGGACCGCAGCTGCTCCCGCCGTGGTTCGACCACGACCGGGCCGGCGTCGTCGACCAACTGGACACCCTCGCCGCCCTGGACGCCGACATCGTCCTGCCGGGTCACGGACCGGTGCTGGGTGCAACGCTCGCGGCGGCTGCGGATGCGGCACGCCTGACGGCGTAGGCGTCAGGACGCGTCGAGCCACGCGACGTCGGCAGCGGACAGGACCGTCCCGGCCGCGGCGACGTTCTCGCGCAGGTGCGCCACTGACGACGTGCCCGGGATGAGCAGGATGTTCGGTGCACGCTGCAACAACCACGCCAGCGCCACCGCGCGGACTCCCGTCCCCAGCCGGTCGGCCACCTCGGTGAGCCGCGCGGACTGCAGCGGGCTCCAGCCTCCGAGCGGGAAGAACGGCACGTAGGCGATCCCGTCGGCCGCCAGCGCGTCCACGAGGTCGTCGTCGACCCGGTACGCCAGGTTGTAGAGGTTCTGGACGGCGACGACCGGCGCGATCGCTCGCATCTCGGCCACCTGCTCGGGCGTCGCGTTGCTGATGCCGAGGTGGCGGATCAGCCCAGCCTGGTGCAACAGCGCGAGCGTGGTCGCCGCCTCCTCGACCGACCCCGGCACCGGACCGAGCGGACCACCGGCACGCAGGTACACCAGGTCGAGGACGTCGAGCCCGAGCACGTCGAGATCGCGGTGCACGGCGGCCCGGATCTGGCCGGGTTCCCGCGCGACCGGCCAGCCGCCCTCCGGGTCACGGTGCGCCCCGACCTTGGTGACCACGTGCAGGCCGTGGGGGTAGGGGTGCAGGGCTTCGCGGATCAGCCGGTTGACCACCTCGGGCCCGTACGCCCCGCTGGTGTCGACGTGGGTGACGCCGAGGTCGACCGCGGTACGCAGGACCCGTACCGCCTCGGCGGGGTCGGCGGGCGGGCCCATGACGTTCGGGCCGGCGAGCTGCATGGCGCCGTAGCCGACGCGGGAGAGCTCGAGGTCGGGGGCGAGGGCGAGGGAACCGCCGGGCGGCGTCTTCTGGGTCATCGGTCCAGCGTGGCGACGCCGCGTCCGAGGTCGGTGGCCCGCTTTCCCCTGGGAGTGGCAGGACCACCCGGCCGACCGGGCGGCTGGCTACCGTCGGAGCGTGCGTGACGACAACCGCCTCGGCGAGTACCTGCGGGCCCGCCGCGAGCTGGTCCGACCCGAGGACGTCGGACTGGTGCCCGGAGGCACGCGCCGCGTGGCCGGGCTGCGCCGCGAGGAGGTCGCGATGCTCGCGGGGATCAGCGCGGACTACTACCTGCGACTCGAGCAGGGGCGTGACCACCACCCGTCCGTGCCGGTGGTCGAGTCGCTGGCGCGCGTGCTGCTACTCGACGACGACGCCGCGGCCCACCTGCTCGGCCTGGCGGTGCCGGCCGGCCGCCGCCCGCGTCCGGCGCGACCCGACGTCGTCCCGGCGAGCCTGCGCGCGCTCGTCGACACCCTCGACCTGCCGGCGTTCGTCGAGAACCGCTACACCGACGTGCTGGTCGCGAACTCGCTGGCGACGGCGGTCTCGGCCACGCTGCGGGCCGGGGCGAACCGCGTGCGCAGCATGTTCCTCGACCCGGGCGAGTGGGTGCTGTGCCCGCGGTACGAGCAGGCCATGGCCTCGATGGTCGCGGGCCTGCGCCAGGCCGTCGGCACCGACACCGACGACCCCCGCCTCGTGGAACTGGTCCGCGACCTGTCCGCGGCCAGCGCGCGGTTCGCGGAGCTCTGGGCGCGGCACGACGTCGCCGTCCGCGAGTGCGGCGAGACCGCGATGCAGCACCCGCAGGTCGGCGAGCTGGTCGTCTACAAGGAGCGGCTGGAGGTCGGCGGCCTGACCCTCGTCATCCACCACCCCGTGCCCGGCACCGGCAGTGCCGAGAAGCTCGCCCTGCTGGCGTCACTCACCGCGACCGGCACCGAGCGCACCGCCGCTGTCGGAGGCGCGCTCTAACGTCCGGGCGGTGACCGACACCCCGTCCGACCTCGAGGCGGTCCGCCGCTCCTACGACGCCGTGGCCGACAACTACGTCGCGATGGGCATGGGCGACCTGCGGCCTGAGCCCTGGTTGCGGGCCGCGCTGGACGCGTTCGCCGAACAGGTGCGGGACGTCGGGCCCGTGCTCGACGCGGGCTGCGGACCCGGGCAGGTGTCGGCGTACCTCCGCGCGGCCGGGGTCGAGGTGACCGGGATCGACCTGTCGCCGCGGATGGTCGAGCACGCCCGCCGCCGGTACCCGGACATCGCGTTCGAGGCGGTCTCGGTGACCGACGTGCAGCCGGAACCGGGCTCGCTGGGTGGCGTGCTCGGCTGGTGGTCGTGGTTCAACCTGCCCCGTGAGGTCCTGCCGCAGGTGGTCGCGACGATGGCGGCGGCGCTCCGGCCGGGTGGGCAGCTGATGATCGGCACCCACCGCGGCGCAGGCGACGTCGAGCGCACCAGTGGTTACGGCGACGTCCCGGTCCGTTGGACCACGCACCTGTACGAGCCCGGCGACCTCATCGCGATGCTCGGGGCGGCCGGACTCGAGCTCGTCGTCGACCTGCGCTTCCCACCCGTCTCGCCGTCGCCGCGTCCGCAACTGGTGGTCGTCGGCCGCCGCCCGTGACGTCCACGCGGCGCCGTCGGGTCTAGCGGCCGGACGGTGTGCAGATGCAGGAGCGGTTGCCGGCGGCGTCCTCGACGACCCGGTACGACGGCGCGTTCTCGGCACTGACCAGCCGCCCGCCGGCGTCGAGGACGGCCTGCAGGCGTCGCTCGGCGTCGTCGTGAGCGACCCAGACGTCGAGGTGCCACCGCTGTTGGAAGTCCTGCGCCGGCAGGGCCGAACCGGAATCGGACGCGTCCGGGTTCTGCCACCAGATCGTCGGCACCTGTCCGCTCGGATCGACCGGCTCGCCGCCCTGCACCGTCGATCCGAGCAGGGTCGCGTAGAACGGCGCGAGGTGGTCGTCGCGGGAGGTGTCCAGTCCCAACTCCACCTGGGTGAGCCCGGCCGGGTCGGCCGTCGCGCCGAGGTCGGCTGCCACGGTGGTGATCCTCGCGGCCAACTCGAGATCCCGTCCGGCGATCCCGCGCGCCTGCGGGGTCGAGAGCGCGAGGACGACGCTGCCCGGCGTCAGCGTGATCTCCGGGTGCGCGTCCGCCTCGGCCGCGAGCCGGCCGATCCGGTGGGTCAGCTCCACGCCCGCCGGCAGGTCGACGGTGGAGTACCGGGCCTTGAGCCGGTTCAGGATCTGCCGCCAGTCCGTGAGCCCGGCTTCTTGCACCTCGGTCGCGGACAGCTTCTCCAGCTCCGCCATGACGACCCTCCACCTCGTCGGACCACCTGATCGGGCGACGCCGGCCGGGGCGGCGCGGGCGTCGTCGGGGCTAGAGCTTCTCGCGACCGTGCGTGGTGTGCCAGACCGACGGGTCCGGGCCCTTCGGCACGATGCCGGTCGGGTTGATGTCGGTGTGCACGACGTAGTAGTGCTTCTTGATCTGGTCGAAGTCGACGGTGTCGCCGAAGCCGGGCGTCTGGAACAGGTCCCGGGCGTAGCCCCACAGCGCCGGCATCTCGGTCAGCTTGTTGCGGTTGCACTTGAAGTGGCCGTGGTAGACGGCGTCGAAGCGAGCCAGGGTCGTGAACAGCCGCACGTCGGCCTCGGTGATCGCGTCGCCCATGAGGTACCGGCGGTCGGTGAGCCGCTCCTCGAGCCAGTCCATCGCGACCCACAGCCGGTCGTAGGCCGCCTCGTACGCCTCCTGGGAGCCGGCGAAACCGCAGCGGTAGACACCGTTGTTGACCTCGGTGAAGACCCGCTTCATCACCGACTCCATCTCGTCGCGGACGTCGTCCGGCCAGAGGTCGGGTGCGTCCGGACGGTGGTGGTCGCGCCACTCGAAGAAGAAGTCGTGGGTGATCGACGGGAAGTCGTTGGTGACGACGGCCTTGCTCGGGACGTCGACCACCGCGGGCACGGTGATGCCCTTCCCGTAGTCCGGGTACCGCGCGAAGTACGCCTGCTGCAGCCGTTCGTAGCCGAGCACGGGGTCGACGGCGCCGGGGTCGAGGTCGAACGTCCAGCTGCTCGCGTCGTGGGTCGGTCCGGCCAGCCCCATCGAGATGACGTCCCCGAGGCCGAGCAGCTCCCGCACGATGATGGCGCGGTTGGCCCACGGGCACGCCCGCGCGGCAACGAGGCGGTAACGACCGGGCTCGACCGGCCAGGTGGGGGTGTCGAGCGGACCCTCGTGCGGGTCGGCGGACGCGCCCTCGCGCGCGGTGATGCGGTCGGTGATGTAGGTCATGTCCCGCTCGAAGGCCTTGCCCTTCTCGGTGAAGGTCGGCCCCTTCGCGGAGTCGGTGGGCTTCTCGTCGACGTCGGGCACGACACCGTCATGCCCGCGCGCGGTGAGGCGTTACCCGTGAACCGGCTGCGTCACGGCGAGGTCGGCCGGCAACTGCGTCATGGCGCCCAGCACCCGGCGGGTCGTCGCGACGGCGTCGGCGTCGCCCACGGCCACCGCGAGCGCGGCGTCCGAGCGCCGGGCACACTCGTCGGTCAGCGCAGCGACCTCGCGTCCGCGGTCGGTGAGCCCCAACGTGATCCGCCGGCGGTCGTCGGGCACCGCGACGCGTTCCACGTACCCGCGCAGGACGAGGGTGTCGACCAGCTGACTGAACGCCTGCTTGGTGACGCCCAGCGCCCGCGGCAGCTCCGACATCGACAGCGAACCGCGCGCCGTGGCCCCGACGACGTAGGCGCCGTTGCGCGGCAGGTCGTCGAAGCCCGCCTCGGCCAGCGCCCGTCTGACGACCTCGCCGTACGAGCGCCACGCCGCCCGCAACAGGGCGGAGGTGGCGACCTCCTCCCACCAGGGGGTCGTCGCGGTCTGCTCGTCGTGGGGCATGCCACCAGCATGACCGTCAAGGAACTGGACGGTCAACGAACTTGACGAACCTCGAACTCAGCCGCTGGCGGCGAGCTGCCCGCAGGCGCCGTCGATCTCCCGGCCGCGGGTGTCGCGCACGGTGCAGGACACCCCGGCCGCCTTGACGCGACGGACGAACTCCCGCTCCACCGGCTTCGGGGAGGCGTCCCACTCGCTGCCGGGAGTCGGGTTGAGCGGGATGAGGTTGACGTGCGCGAGCCGGCCCGCCAGCAGGTCGCCCAGCAGGTCGGCGCGCCACGGCTGGTCGTTGACGTCGCGGATCATCGCGTACTCGATGGAGTAACGACGCCCGGTGCGGGCGGCGTAACGGTCGGCCGCGGCGAGCACGTCGGTCAACGGGAACCGGTTGTTGACCGGGACCAGGGTGTCGCGCAGTGCGTCGTCCGGGGCGTGCAACGACACCGCGAGGGTGACCGGCAGGCCTTCGTCGGCGAGCTTGTCGATGGCCGGGGCGATCCCGACGGTCGAGACGGTCACCGAACGGGCCGACAGGCCGAGGCCGTCGGGCGCCGGGTCGATGAGCCGGTGCAGCGCGGCGACCACCCGGTTGTAGTTGGCCAGCGGCTCGCCCATGCCCATGAACACGACGTTCGAGAGGCGGACCGGTCCGCCCGGCAACTCGCCCGCGGCGGCCGAGGCCGCGGCCGCGACGACCTGGTCGACGATCTCGGCCGTGGACAGGTTGCGCTGCAGGCCGCCCTGGCCGGTGGCGCAGAACGGACACGCCATGCCGCAGCCGGCCTGCGAGGAGATGCAGACGGTGAGCCGGTCGGGGTAGCGCATGAGCACGCTCTCGACGAGCGTGCCGTCGAACAGCTTCCACAGGGTCTTGCGGGTGGTCTGCTCGTCGGTCTCGACGTGGCGCACCTCGGTGAGCAGCGGGGGCATCAGCGTGGTCGCGAGCTGCTCGCGCAGCCCCACCGGCAGGTCGGTCATGTCGGCGGGATCGCGGGTCAGACGGCCGAAGTACTGGCGGGCGACCTGGTCGGCCCGGAAGCCCGGCAGACCGAGGTCGGTGACGGCCTGCTTGCGGTCGGACGGGGCGAGGTCGGCGAGGTGGCGGGGCGGCTTGCCGCGGCGGGGGGCGTCGAAGACGAGCGGGAGCGTGGTCATGGCCCCTCCAGTGTCCTCTCCCCCGCCTCGACCGGCTGCTCGAGCCAGTTCTCGACCGGCGGGAGCGGGCACGCCCAGCGGGAGTCGTAGGCGCACGACGGGTTGTAGGCGTAGTCGAAGTCGAGTCGGACGGTGGTGCCGCCCGTCAGCGTGACGCCGCGGCCGAAGGTGCCCTTGACGGTGTCGGTGAGGTACCGGCCGCCGCCGTAGGTGGTCTGACCGCTGGTGGCGTCGCGGAACGGCAGGAACAGCCCGCCGCCGTAGGCCGCGATCCAGAACAACGTCAGCGCACCCCACGGGGTGTCGACCCGGCCGAGGCGTCGGTAGGTGACCACGCCGTCCTCACCGCCGGTGTCGACCTCGACCGTCGCCGTGGCCTCGGGGCCGTCGACGGGGTGCAGCGTGGCCTCGCACCGGTGGTCCGAGGCCGGGTAGTAGGGCAGGCCCTCGAACGACGACGGGTCGACCGGCGACTGCGGGTGGGTGGCGAACATGGCGTCGCGCCCGGCCCGGAACCCGGCCAGGTCGAGGTCGGACAGGTACAGCGCCGCCGTCCGCTGCCGCCAGTCGGCGAGGGTGAGGTCCACACCGCCAGTGTGGTCCGTGGGTCCGACAGCCAAGATGGTGGCGTGCAGTTCCGTGAAGCCGTCGACGCCGACGCCCCCGTCATCGCCGCCCTCGTCCACTCCGCCTACCGCGGCGACACCAGCCGGCAGGGGTGGACGTCCGAGGCCGACCTGCTCGACGGCGACCGCATCTTGGTGCAGGACGTCCGCGCGCTGATCGCCGAGCCGCAGGCCGTCGTCCTGCTGGGGCTCGACCCCGACGACTCGGTCCTGGCGTGCTGCGAACTGCGCGCCAGCCGTGACGGCGTCGCGTACTTCGGCATGTTCGCGGTGCAGCCGGGCCGGACGGGTGGCGGTGTCGGCCGCACCGTGATGGCCGAGGCCGAGCGGTACGCCGTCGAGCGGTGGGGTGTGACGACGATGGAGATGTCGGTGATCGCGCAGCGGACCGACCTGACCGCCTGGTACGAGCGCATGGGCTACGCGCGCACCGGCGAGACCAAGCCGTTCCCGTACGGCGACCCGCGTTTCGGCGCACCGCGCCGCGACGACCTCTACTTCGAGGTGCTCGCGAAGGACCTCAGGTGAACAGCTGGAGCAGCAGGTAGGCGACGGCGGCACACGGCAGCAACGAGTCGAGGCGGTCCATCAGCCCGCCGTGCCCGGGCAGCAGCCGGCCCATGTCCTTGACGCCGAGGTCGCGCTTGAGCATGGACTCGCCGAGGTCGCCGAGGGTCGCGGCGATCATCACCGCGACACCCAGGAGCAGACCCTTCCACCAGTCCTCGTGGAACGTCAGGGTCATGAACAGCACGCCCGCGACCCCGCACGCGAGCAGCGACCCGGCGCTGCCCTCCCAGGTCTTGCCCTTCGAGACCCCCGGTGCGAGCGGGTGTTTCCCGAACAGCACGCCGACCGCGTAGCCGCCGGTGTCGGAACAGACCACGAGCGCGACGAACGTGACGACCCGCGCGGCGCCGTCGCCCGGCACCGACAGCAGCACCGCGAACGCGGCGAGCACCGGCAGGTAGGTGAGGATGAAGACGGCGCTCGCGACGTCGCGCAGGTAGCCCGCGGCGCCTTCCCCCAGCCGCCAGATGACGATCGCGGTGGCGGTCAGCAGGGTCGCGACCACCAGGCCGTTCGGGCCGCTGCGGTAGGTCGTGTAGGCGATGGCCGCGCCGCCCAGCACGAGCGGGACCAGCGGCGGCCGGGCCTCGACGGTCGCGATCGCGGTCCGCAGTTCGTAGCAGCCGTAGACCACGGCGAGGATCACGACGACGACGAAGCTCGGCTTGTAGAGGAACAGGGTCAGCAGGACGACCGCGCCGAGGCCCACGCCCACGCCGATCGCCGCGGGGAGGTCGCGCCCGGCCCGTGAGGAGCGGGGGGCGTCGGGCGGCGCCTCCTCGGTCTGCGGCGAGCTCGCGAACGCCGGCACGGTCGGTGGTGCCGCCGCCTCGACCTCGGCCAGGGCCACCGCACCGTCCGCGGTGTCCGAGGTGTCTCGCACGCCTCCGGACGAGCGGGTGGTCACCTCGGGAGCGAGGGTGCGGCCGGTGCCGTCGGTCGGACCTGGACCCGTCCACCCGGCGGGCGGATCCTCGACGGGCTCGGCCTCGACCGTAGGCGCCTCGACAGCCGGCGCGTCGACAGCAGGCGCCTCGAAAACCGGCGTTTCGACGACCGGGGGGCCGGCGACCGGGGGGTCGGCGACCGGCGGCGTCTCGACCGGGGCCGCGGCCGAGGAGGTCGGGTCGGCCCAGGTCTGCTCGTCGGTCGGCGGCGGGTCGAGCGTGAGCGGCGGCGGGTCGAGGCGCAGCGGCGGGGCGTGGTCGACCGCGGGCTCGGTGTGGGCGAGCGTCTCCTCGACGGCGTCGTCGGCGACCAGGTGCAGGGTCGAGGTCGACACGTCGCCCGCGGCGGTGTGCGCCTCGAGCGGGTCCGGACCGAGGGGGACGTCGGCGAGGTCGGGGAAGCTGTGCCGCCCGGTCTCGGTGACCGACGCGAGGTCGATCTCGCCGGTCGCGAGTGCGCGCTCGTACTCGAGGACCGCTGCGGCGTCGTCCCCGTCGTCGTCAGGGTTGGAGTGGCGACCCATCAGATCTCGAGGAGTTCGGCTTCCTTGGCCTTCACCAGGTCGTCCACGGTGGTCGTGTAGCGGCTGGTGAGCTTGTCCAGCTCGGCCTCGGCGCGGCGGACGTCGTCCTCCCCCGCGTCGCCGTCCTTGACCAGCTTGTCGAGGGCGTCCTTGGCGTGGCGGCGGACCGAGCGGATCGAGACCTTGCCGTCCTCACCCTTGCCCCGCGCGACCTTCACCATGTCGCGGCGGCGTTCCTCGGTCAGCTGCGGGAACACGACGCGGATGACCGTGCCGTCGTTGGTGGGGTTGACACCGAGGTCGCTGTCGCGGATGGCCTTCTCGACGGCCTGCAGCTGGGTGGCGTCGTAGGGCTTGATGACGGCCATGCGGGCCTCGGCGATGTTCACCGACGCCAGCTGCGGGATCGGGGTGGGGGCGCCGTAGTAGTCGACGGACAGGCGGGCGAACGCGTTCGGGGTCGCGCGGCCGGTGCGGATGGAGGCCATGTCGGCGCGGGCGACGTCGACCGCCTTCTCCATCTTCTCCTCGGCTTCGAAGAGGGCCTCGTCGATCATCTCTCGCTCCCCGTCTGGTCGTCGCTCGTGCTCGTGGTGCGTGCGGTCGAAGGCGTTCAGGCCGTGACCAGCGTGCCGATCCTCTCACCGCGCAGGGCGCGCGTGATGTTGCCGGGCTGGAGTCCGAACACGGTGATCGGCATGTTGTTGTCGCGGCACAGGATGAACGCGGAGAAGTCGGCGACCTGCAGCCCGCGGGACACGACGTCCTCGTAGCTGATCGCGTCGATCTTCTTGGCGTCCGGGTTCTTGCGCGGGTCGGAGTCGTAGACGCCGTCGACGCCGCTCTTGCCCATGAACAACATCTGGCAGCCGATCTCCAGCGCGCGCTGGGCGGCGACGGTGTCGGTGGAGAAGTACGGCATGCCGGCGCCGGCGCCGAAGATGACGACGCGGCCCTTCTCCAGGTGCCGTTCGGCGCGGCGCGGGACGTACGGCTCGGCGACCTGGCCCATCGCGATGGCGGTCTGGACGCGGGTGGGGATGCCGGCCTTCTCGAGGAAGTCCTGCAGCGCCAGGCAGTTCATGACCGTGCCGAGCATGCCCATGTAGTCGGCGCGGTCGCGGTCCATGCCGCGCTGCTGCAGCTCGACGCCGCGGAAGAAGTTGCCGCCACCGACCACGATCGCGACCTGGGTGCCGCCGCGGACGGCCTCCGCGATCTCACCGGCGATGCCGGCGACGATGTCGGGATCGACGCCGACGGCGCCGCCGCCGAAGACCTCACCCGACAGCTTCAGCATCACGCGTCGGTAGGGACCCTCGGTGACGGTGGCGGCCATCGTGTTCTCCTCCGGAGCGCGGGCGGGAAGTTCGTTGCTGTGGGCAACGATCTCGCGATCGTTGCCCACAGCAACGGGGGTGGGCGTCACCGCCCGGGGTGGATCAGCCGACCTCGAAGTGCGCGAACCCGGTGACCAGCACGCCGGCTTCGTCGAGCAGGGCCTTGACGCTCTTCTTCGGGTCCTGCACCGAGGCCTGCTCGAGCAGCACGTTGTTCTTGTAGTAGCTGTTGACGGTGCCCTCGATGATCTTGGGCAGCGCCTGCTCCGGCTTGCCGTCCTCGCGGGCCTTGGCCTCGGCGACGCGCTTCTCGGTCTCGACCGTCTCGGCCGGGACGTCCTCGCGCTGCAGGTAGCCCGGACGCATCGCGGCGACCTGCATGGCGGCGCCGCGGGCGGCGGCCAGGGCCTGCTCGCCGTCACCGGCGAACTGCACGAGGACACCGACCTGCGCGGGGAGGTCCGCCGACTTCTTGTGCAGGTAGGTGGCGACGGTGCCCGAGAGCTTGACGGCCTTGGCCAGCACGAGCTTCTCGCCGATGACCGCGGCCAGGGCGTCGATGTTCTCCTGCACGGTGCGGCCGTCGGCGAGCGTCTCGTTCTTGAGCTTCTCGGCGAAGGCGGCCGGGTCGGCGGCACCGGCGGACGCCTCGTCGAGGCTCGATCCCGCGAGGTGGGCCACGATGTTGCCGGCCAGGGTCTGGAAGTCCTCGCCCTTGGCGACGAAGTCGGTCTCGCAGGCCAGCAGGATCATCGCGTTCTCGGCGGCGGCGACCAGGCCGTTCGCGGCCTCGCGGTCGCCCGCGCGCTTCGCGACCTTGGCCGCGCCCTTGACCCGCAGGACCTCGATCGCGGCGTCGAAGTCGCCGTCGGTCTCGTCGAGGGCCTTCTTGGCGTCCATCATCCCGGCGCCGGTGGCGTCCCGGAGCTTCTTCACGTCTGCGGCGGCGTAGTTCGCCATCTGTCGTCCCGTCTCATCTGGTTGTGCTGGGTGTGTCGTGGCGTGCGACCGCCCGCGCGGACCGGTCCGTCGAGCGACGGTCCGGCCCACGCGGGCGGGTGGATCACTGGTGCTGGGTCACGGCCGGTCCTGCGCCGGGATGGTCTCCTTGGCGGAACCGGTGTTCGTGTCCTCGACCTGCTCGGCGACCGCTCCGGCGTCCGCGACGCTCGGGGCGCCCGCGGGCACCTCGGCGGCGGTCTGCGGGGCGGAGTCGGACTCCTGGGCGCCCGCGGGCTGCAGCAGGTCGCGCTCCCACTCCGGCAGCGGCTCGGCGGCCGCACCCGGGTCGGTCTCGCTGGCGCGACCGGCGTTGGCCTGGCTGGCGGCGCGGGCCATGAGGCCGTCGGCGACGGCGTCGGCGATCACGCGGGTGAGCAGCGCCGCGGAGCGGATGGCGTCGTCGTTGCCCGGGATCTTGTAGTCGACCTCGTCGGGGTCGCAGTTGGTGTCGAGGATCGCGATGACCGGGACGCCGAGCTTGCGCGCCTCGCCGACCGCGATGTGCTCCTTCTTGGTGTCGACGATCCAGACCGCCGACGGCACCTTGGCCATCTCGCGGATCCCGCCGAGCGTGCGCTCCAGCTTGATCTTCTCGCGGGTCAGGATGAGCTGTTCCTTCTTGGTGGCCGTGCCCTCCCAGCCGTTCTGCTCCATGGCCTCGAGCTCCTTGAGGCGCTGCAGGCGCTTGTGCACGGTCTGGAAGTTGGTGAGCATGCCGCCCAGCCAGCGCTGGTTGACGTAGGGCATCCCGACGCGGGTCGCCTGCTCGGCGATGGCCTCCTGGGCCTGCTTCTTGGTGCCGACGAACATCACCGTGCCGCCGTGGGCGACGGTCTCCTTGACGAACTCGTAGGCCGAGTCGACGTAGGCCAGCGTCTGCTGGAGGTCGATGATGTAGATGCCGTTGCGCTCGGTGAAGATGAAGCGCTTCATCTTCGGGTTCCAACGGCGGGTCTGGTGACCGAAGTGGACGCCCGAGTCGAGCATCTCCTTCATGGTGACGACGGGCATACCCGTTTCTCTCCTTCTCGCGCGTGCGGCGGCGCACCGTCCGGAACGGTCCCGGCGGCGCGTCGGATCGCAGGGTGCGCGGTCCTCGGTTGTCGCGACGGCCCGGTCGGACCGCCGCCCTGGTGCCCCGGACCGCACGGTCGGTGGGCCGGGTCCGAGAGCGGACCGGGACCGAGGACGACCGCGCTGCCGCCGCCACGAGCCGACCCACGGGGGACGGTGCGGCGTGCGGAGGGCACGCGAAGTCACCCCGCTCGCGCGGAGTGCCTCTTCATCGTAGCGCTTGCGCTCACTGCTCCCTCACGGCCTGTGGACGACGCACGCTCGTCCACAGATCGGCCGGAGACCTCGCGCCGGCCACGTGGTCGGGCCACTGTCGGGACCGTGGACGGACGACGGTGGTGGCACGGCGCGGTCGCGCTGCTGACCCTGCTCGTCGTGTGGGCCTCGCCGGCCGCGGCGCTCTCCGCGAACCCGCCCGTGGTCACGTACCGCGCGCCGGTGGCCGGTCCGCTCGTGGTGCTGCGCGGGTTCGACGACGTCGGCCCCTACGCCCCGGGCCACCGGGGCGTCGACCTCCGCGCGGGGCCGGGCGGGGCGGTGCTGGCGGCGGGCGCGGGCGTGGTGACCTTCGCGGGGCCGGTCGCCGGCCGCGGCGTGGTCACCGTGCTGCACGCCGACGGGGTCCGCACCTCCTACGAGCCGCTCACCCCGGCCGTGGCCGCCGGGGCCGTCGTCGCGGCCGGGACGGTCCTCGGTCGGCTCGAGGGCGCGCACGGCAGCTTCCCCGCGGGCGCCGTCCTGCACTGGGGCGCCCGCCTCGGCGAGCGCTACCTCGACCCGCTCACCCTGCTCGCGCCCCTCGGCCCGGTCCGGCTGCTGCCCTGGGACGACCCGTGAACCCGCGCGAGGGGGCGGTCGTCAGTCGAGCAGGCCGTCGCGGCGGGCGATGGCCGCGGCCTCGGTACGACTGGCGGCGCCGAGCTTGGCCAGCACGTTCGACACGTGCACGCTCACCGTCTTCTCGGAGATGAACAGCGCCTTGGCGATCTGGCGGTTGGTGCGGCCGTCGGCGATGAGGGTGAGCACCTCGTGCTCGCGGGCGGTGGGGCTGCGGGTGGGTTCGGCGGCGCGGCGGGTCGGGGTCGCCAGACCGGTGAGCTCGTCCAGCAAGGCCCGCGCGCCGATCTGACGGGCGGCGTCGCGCGCGAGCGCGGCGGTGGCGGTGGCGGCCTCGACGTCGCCCGCGACCCGCAGGGCGTCGGCGAGCCGGGCGCGGCTGCGCGCCAGTTCGTAGGCCGGGCCGTAGCCGAACGCGTCGACGACCCGCTGCCACAGCGCGACGTGGTCCGCGGCAGACGCGGCACGGTCGCCCTCGTCGACGCCGTCGCCACCGTCGACTCCGTCGACGGTGGCGTCGGCCGGACCGGCGGTGTCGGCCCGGTGGGAGGAGGTGGTGGTGGCGGAGGGGTCGGGGGCGGGGGCGGGGGGAACGTCGAGCAGACGTCGTAGGCGGGCCCACTCGGCCTCGAGGCGCACCCGCCAGGCCCGCCCCTCCGGACCGACCTCGGCCGACCCGGGGCGGGCGACGCGCGCGGCGTGGCGGGCGGCCACGACCTGCGCCCGCGCCCAGTCCAGGGCGTCCGGCCACTGGGCCGACGACAGCTCGGGGGCGTGGGTCGCGACGAGCCCGACCGCGAGGGCTCCCATCCGCACCCGGGCCATGAACTCGGTGTCACCCCACCTCTCGGCGATGAGGTCGACGGCCGCACCGAGGTGCTCGCGGCCGGCGTCGAGACCCTCGGCGCGAGCCAGGATCTCGGCCTCCGCGGCCGCGCCGATGATCGCCAACTGCGGGTCGAACATCCACGCGTGACGGGTCGAGCGAGCCGTGGCGGCGTCGGTGTCGCCGCGCGCCGCCAGCACGAGGGCGCGGGTGGCGGCGAGCGCGGGCGCCTGGACCGGCGGGGCGTCGGGCAGGGCGAGACCGGTGACGGCGTCGTCGAAACGGCCGAGCTCGTAGAGCACCACGCTGCGGGTGATGCGGGAGCTGAGCCCGTACGGCGACCACAGCTGCCCGGTCCGTTCGGCGAGTGCGACGACGTCGCTGTAGAACGCCACGGCCTCCTGCAGCCGTCCGCTCTCGTAGAGGACGGTGCCGAGGTTGTGCCGGCTGCGCAGTTCGACCGACACCGCACCGTCGGCCCGGGCACGGTCGGCCAGTTCGCGCAGGTCGCGCAGGGTCTGCTCGGTGTCGTCGGTGCGGCGGTTCAGCACGGTGAGCGTGGCGAGCGCGTCCGCCCGCGCCTCCCGGGCGAGCGGTGAGTCCATCGCCGGATCGGTGCTCTCGGACAACTCGACCGCGTGCCGCGCCACCTGCAGCGCCTCCCGCCACTGGGAGGCGGAGTCGAGCACCCGGGCCTTGATGCTGAGCAGGCCGATCGCGGTGGAGTTCGGTGGGCCGCCCTCGAGCAGGGCCAGACCGGCGTCGACCTCCTCGACGGCGCGGCCCTGTTCGTCGAAGAAGTAGTGCAGTTGGGCCGAGCGGTACAGCAGGTCGGCCTGCTGGCGGGGGGTGCGGGGCCGCGGGTCGCGCAGGGCGTCGTCGAGCAGGGCGCGGGCGCGCTCGGGGTACCCCGCCACGAGGTAGACGTCGGCCAGGTCGGTGACCAGTTCCCACCGTGACCGCGACTCGGCAGTCTCGGGCAGGCGGTCGACCAGTTCCAGGGCCAGCTCGTAGTGCCGACCGGCTTCGGCCGGTGCGCCCACGCCGAAGGCCTCGTCCCCGGCGCGCACACCGGCGTCGTAGGCGGTCGCGAGGTCGTGGGAGGCCCGGGCGTGCAGGGCCAGTTCGGCGTAGGAACCGAGGGACGGGTCGTCGGCGAGCGCGCGGGCGAACGCCGTGTGCAGCCGGACCCGTTCGCCGGGCAGCAGGTCGTCGTCGACGGCCTCCCCCATGAGCGCGTGCCGGAACGCGTAGCCCTCGCCGCGCGCCTCGACCAGGTGGGCGTCGACGGTCTCGCGCAACGCGTCGTCCAGGGCGGCGTCGGTGAGACCGCTGACGACGCCGACCAGATCGTGCGGGGTCGGCCGACCCGCCACCGACAGCACGCGGGCGACCGTCCGACCCGCGTCGGAGAGCCGGTCGACCCGCACGAGCAGGAGGTCGGCGAGGTCCGGCGGAACGGCAGGCCCGGCGGATCCGTCGGCCGAGGTCGCGAGCTCCTCGGCGTAGAAGGCGTTGCCGTCGGCCCGGTCGATGATGGAGCGCACCGCACCCGGGCCGAGTTCGGGGCGCAGCCCGTGCACCAGTTCGGCGACGTCGGCCGCGGCCAGCGGGGTGAGGTCGAGGCGACGGACGGCGGGCAACCGGCTCCACTCGGCGACGACGCGGCGCAGCGGGTGGCGACGGTGCAGGTCGTCGCTGCGGTAGGACACGACCACCGCGAGACGCTGACCGCTCAACCGGGTGAGCAGGAAGCCGATGAGGTCGCGGGTCGACTCGTCGGCCCAGTGGGCGTCCTCGACGATCAGCAGCAGCGGGTCGGCCGCGGCCAGTTCGCCGAGCGCGGCGGTGACGGCCTCGAACAGGGCCACCCGGTCGACGCGGTCGTCGGCGGGTGTCGGGGTGGAGCCCGCCGGGCGCCGGTGCGCCGGGAGCAGGCGTTGGACGTCGGGGTGGGCGGCCACGACGCGCTCGACTTCCTCGGGCCGTTCTTCGGCGAGGCGGCCGAACACCTCGGTGAACGGCAGGAAGGGCAGGGCGGTCTCGCCGAAGTCCAGGCAGTGACCGACGACGGTGGCGACCCCGCGGCGCTCGGCCTCGGCCAGCAGTTCGGCCAGCAGGCGGGTCTTGCCGACGCCGGCGTCACCGGACAGCACCACGGCGCCCGGTCGGCCCGCGACGGCGTGCTCGACCGCCTCGGTGAGGACGGCGAGCGGTTCGGCGCGGCCGACCAGCGGGGTCGACGGACGGGGCACGGCGACCATCATGGCGGGCCCCGCCGACATCGCGGCCGACGTCACGGCCGTCATCTGCGGCCCGACGTCGGGCCGAGGTGGGGCGCGGTCGGGCGGGGAGCGCCGGTCACCGTGGCGGCGGGGTCGCCGACCACGGTGCCGGTCACCCCGTCGGTCGCCCCGTCGTTCGCGCTGCCGGTCGTGCCGACGGTCGCCCCGCCGATCGCACGACCGGTCGTACCGCCGACGGACACCGTGCGCCTCACTTGGCGGCGGTGCCGTTCCGGCGGCGGTCGCGCCACCCGAGGAACCGGCTGTGGTGGCGGACGCCGGCGGAGGTCCGCAGGTCGTGCGTCGCGCGCTCGCGGCGGTACTGGTCCTCGACGACGGTGGCGTAGGTGGTGAAGGAGCTGCTCATCGTGGGCCTCCCGGTCCGTCCCCGGCGGCGTCTCCGCCGGACACGAACGAGATTGCGCGGCTGAGGGGGGCCCGGACATCGGAGGAGTTCCGTATCCGGCCGAGCCCGGAGCGGACCCCCGAGGCGTCCTACGGCGCTCCGACCCCCGGGACCTCCCTAGACGGGTGCCGCGGCGGACCGGACCTCCCTAGGGAACGACCCCGGTCAGGCGCGGGGGTGGGCCTGGCGCATGGTCTCGCGCAGCCGTTCGACCGAGACGTGCGTGTAGAGCTGGGTGGTCGCGAGGCTCGCGTGACCGAGCAGCTCCTGGACCGCCCGCAGGTCGGCACCGCCGTCGAGCAGGTGTGTGGCCGCCGAGTGCCGCAGGCCGTGGGGACCCATGTCCGGTGCGCCCTCGACCCGCGCGACCCGTTCGTGCACGACCCGCCGCACGGTCCGCGGGTCCAGTCGGCGTCCGCGGACGCCCAGCCACAGCGCGCGGCCGCTACCCGGGCCGACCACCACCTCGCGGCCCGCGCTGAGCCACGTGCGCAGCGCGTCGGCCGCCGGCACCCCGAACGGCACCGTGCGTTCCTTGCGCCCCTTGCCGAACACCCGCAGGGTGCGCCGGTCGAGGTCGACGTCGTCGAGGTCGAGCGAGGTGAGCTCAGAGACCCGGATCCCGGTGGCGTAGAGCAGTTCGGCGACCGCGCGGTCGCGCCTCGCGACGGCCCGGGCGAGGACGGGGTCGTCGGCACCCCCGGGTTCGCCCGGTGCGGGCGCCGCCGTCGACGCGGTGGCCGCCGACGCCGGCGCGGGAGGTGTGGTCGCGGGGAGCTGCGCGAAGCGCGACGCCTGGTCGGCGGACAGCACCGACGGCACGTGCTGGTGCCGCCGCGGGCTGGCCAGCGCGACGGCCGGGTCCGCGCTCAACCGTCCGGTCTCGGTGGCCCACCGGGTGAAGGTGCGGGCGGCGGCCGCGCGACGCGCGATCGTGGTCCGGCTGCGCCCGGCGGCGTGGGCCGCGGCGAGCCACGCCCGCAACGCCGCGAGGTCGAGAGCGGAGAGTCCCGCTGAGTCCCCGACCCGGCGGCGCAGGTGGTCGAGCAGGTCGACGACGTCGCCCACGTAGGCCCGGATGGTGTGGTCCGACCGGTCACGTTCGAGGCGCAGGTGCCGTTCGAACGCCGACAGGGCGTCGCCGAGCTCGACCGGCAGCGCGGCCCGCTGGGCGGCGCGGTCCGGCCGTTCGGCAGGGCGTGGGGACGGCACGACCCCACGGTTCGGCACCCGGGTCGCGGCGTCAAACAGGCTCGCCGGGTCTCGATAGGCTCGGAGGCGTGAAGGTGTCGCTGACCGGGATCAAGCCGACGGGAGCGCCGCACCTGGGCAACTACGTCGGCGCCATCCGCCCCGCGCTGAAGCTCGCGGAGTCCTACGACCAGGCCTACTACTTCGTCGCGGACTACCACGCGCTCACGACCGAGCGTGACCCGGCGCTGGTGCGGGAGTACACGCTGCAGGTCGCGGCGGCGTGGCTCGCGTGCGGCCTCGACCCCGAGCGGACCGTGTTCTACCGGCAGTCCGACGTGCCCGAGACCTTCGAGCTGCAGTGGGTGCTCTCGTGCGTCACCCCCAAGGGGATGATGAACCGCGCCCACGCCTACAAGGCCGCCGTCGACGCCGCGCCCGATTCGGACACCGCCGACGCCGGGGTCAACATGGGGCTCTACAACTACCCCGTCCTCATGGCCGCCGACATCCTCATCATGGACGCCGACGTCGTGCCGGTCGGCTCGGACCAGATGCAGCACATCGAGTACACCCGCGACCTCGCCGAGCGGCTCAACGCGTGGGTCGGGCCGGAGCACGCGTTGAAGGTGCCGAGCGCGGTGGCCGTCGCGGCCGAGGCCGCGGTGGTCGGGCTCGACGGCCGGAAGATGAGCAAGTCCTACGGCAACCAGATCCCGTTGTTCGCCGACCGCGACGAGCTCTGGAAGCTGGTCAAGCGGTTCAAGACCGACTCGACCCCGCTCGAGGAACCGAAGGACACCACCGCGCCGATCGTGGAGTTGTTCGACCTGTTCGCCACCGCTGAGCAGACCGCCGACCTGCACGCACGGCTCGAGGCGGGCGGCATCGGCTGGGGCCACGTCAAGCAGGAACTGCTCGAGGTCCTCGACGCCGCGCTCGGACCGGTCCGGACGAAGTACCTGGACCTGGTGGCCGACCCGGCAGAGCTGGACCGGGTGCTCGCCGAGGGCGGCGAGCGGGCCCGGGCCCGGGCGACGCAGGTGCTGGCGTCGGTACGCGCCGGCGTGGGCATCGACCGGCACTGACCGCCCACCGTCCCCACCCCACGCGGTCACCGCAGCACGTCCTTCGCCACCCGGTGGCCGTCGTAGGAGCTCTCGACCAGCCCCTCGACGACCAGGGTCGGGAGCGCCCGGGCGACCTCGAGCGCGGTGACCCCGGCCCGGCCGGCCACCGTGACCTCGTCCGCCCAACCCCGGCGGGGCAGACCGTCGAACACCCGACGCGCGAGCGGTGGCAGCCGGTCGAGCGCGCGGCGCAGGTCGTCACCGCCGGTGGTGACCCGGTCGGGTAGTGAGCCGTCGACGTGCGCCATGACGTCGTCCACCCCCGTGCAGATCTGCGCGCGGGTGAGCGGGTCGTCGGTCCCGGTGCCGCGTAGCTGCTCGTGGCACCCGACCGACATCGTCGAGGTGATGGGTCCGGGCACGGCCAGCAGCGGGCGGCCGAGCGCACGGGCGTGACGCGCCGTGCTCAACGCTCCCGACCGCGCGGCCGCCTCGACGATGACCGTTGCACTGGACAACGCAGCGATGAGCCGGTTGCGCATGAGGAAACGGTGCCGCAGCGGACGGGCGCCCGGCGGGTACTCGGTGACCACCAACCCCTCGGACGCGACCCGCTCGTAGAGCGGGGCGTGCCGCTGCGGGTAGGGCCGTTCGATGCCACCGGCCGACACCAGCCAGGTGCGCCCGCCCGATGCGATGGCGGCCCGGTGCGCGCACCCGTCGATGCCGTAGGCGCCACCGGACACCACGGTGACGTCGCGTTCGGCGAGGTCGCGGGACAGTTCGGTCGCGACGTGTTCGCCGTAGGCGGTCGAGGCCCTCGACCCCACCAGCGCCGCCGACCGCACCGCGGCTTCAGCCAACCGGTCCGGGCCGCGCACCCACAGCGCCACGGGCACCGTCGGCTCGCTGTCGGCGAGCTTCTCGTCCTCGGCCGGTGAGGACCCAGCCAGCCGGGCGGTCTGCGCCGCGTGGAGGCAGGCGAAGGCGAAGTGCGGCCACTCGTCGTCGTCCGGGGTGACCAACCGGGCACCGACCCGGGCACCGGCCTCGAGGTCCGCCTCCGGGTCGGCGTCCGGCAGCCGGCTGGCCGCCAACTGCTGGACCGCCTCCGGCGCGGTACCGCGGCGCAGTGCACCCGCGGCTTCCGACACGTCGGTGCGGGCGAGCCAGCCCGCGACCGCCAGCGACCGCGGTTCGAGCACCCGGCTGATGAGGGCGTGGTCGACCAGACGTTGGTCACGGCCGTAGCCCGGCGCGCTCACGCCGCCCACCCCTGGTCGCGGCCGGTGCGCAGGTACATCGCGTCGTCGACGTGCACGACCGTCGGCGACCCCGCACCCTCCAGGTCGGCGAGGGTCCACGCGAGCCGCAACACCTTGTCCAGACCGCGGGTGCTCATGGTGCCGGCGTCGAGCAGTCGCTCGGCCGCCCGCAGGACTCCCGCGGCGGGACGCCACGGCAGGCGGCGCAGGGTCGGCCCGTCGGCCTCGGCGTTGCTCCCCCACCCGACCCCGGCCCACCGTTCCCGCGCCGCCGCGCGGGCGGTCGCGACCCGCGCGGCGACCACCGCCGTCGACTCCGGCGCGGGCGCGAGGACCGGGTCGGTGAACAGGTCGGCCCGCCGGACCGGGTCGACCCAGACTCGGATGTCGACCCGGTCGAGCAGCGGGCGTGACAGCCGGTCGGCGTAGCGACGACGGGTCGCCGGTAGGCACTCGCACGAGCGTTGCGGGCGTCCGCACGGGCACGGGTTGGCGGCCAGCACCAACTGGAAGCGCGCCGGGTAGGTCACGGTCCCGCCGCTGCGGTTGACCGTCACGGTCCCGCTCTCCAACGGCGCGCGCAGCGCGTCCAGGGTGGCGACGTCGAACTGCGGCGCCTCGTCGAGGAAGAGCACGCCGTGGTGGGCGAGCGAGATCGCGCCGGGCGTGGCGAGGTGGGACCCGCCCCCGACCATCGACGGGGTGGTGGCGGAGTGGTGCGGCGCCTGGAACGGGGCGTGACGCACCAGCCCGGAATCGGCGGCGAGCCGCCCGGCGACCGAGTGCACGGCCGTCACCTCGAGCGCGGCACGGTCCGACAGTGCCGGCAGCAACCCCGGGAGCCGCTCGGCCAGCATGGTCTTGCCGGAGCCGGGGACGCCCTGCAGGAAGACGTGGTGCCCGCCCGCCGCCGCCACCTCGATCGCCCGCCGGGCCAGCGGTTGACCGGCGACGTCGGCGAGGTCCGGCCGGTGGCCGCTCAACGGGGCGTCGGCGGCGCGCTCGGCGCGGGGCAGGGCGGTGCCGTCGGGGAGGCTCGCCAGCACCTGCGCGAGGTGGGCTGCGGTGCGGACCTCGACCCCCTCGACCAACGCCGCCTCCGGTCCGTTGGCGTGGGCCACGACCACGCGCCTGATGCCGGCCTCGCGGGCGGCCAGCACCGCGGGCAACACCCCGCGCACCGGCCGCAGGGCGCCGTCGAGACCGAGTTCCGCGAGCCACACCGTGGTCTCCAGGGCCGGCACCGACGGGATCTCGTCGGCCGTCGCGAGGACCGCCAGTGCGAGGGCGAGGTCCAGGTGGGACCCGGTCTTGCGCAGGTCGGCCGGCAGCAGGGCCACGGTGATCCGTCGGTTCGGCCAGCCGATCCCCGCGTTGGTGACGGCCGAGCGGATCCGGTCGCGGGCCTCGGTGATCGAGGTGCCGGCGAGCCCGGTGAAGGCGAGGGTCGGGATGCCGTTGGACAGGTCGGCCTCGACCCGCACCACCTGCCCGGACACGCCCCGCAGCACCACCGTCGAGGTGGCGGCGACGGCCATCAGAACGCACCCCGCAGGTGCCGCAGCGTGGGTGCGCCGAGGCTCGGGCGCAGCACGGCGACGATGTCGAAGCGCAGGTCGGGCGCGCGGGTCTCGGGGTGTTCGGCGAGGTACCGCCCGGCGAGGTGGTGGATGCGCCGCGACTTGTGGAACCCCACCGCCTCGGCGGGATCCCCGAACGCCGTCGAGCTGCGGGTCTTGACCTCGCAGAACACCAGGGCCGGCCCCTCGCGGGCCACGATGTCGAGCTCGCCGAGCTCGCAGCGCCAGTTGCGGTCGAGGATCTCCAGCCCCGCCGCGGTCAGGTAGCGGGCGGCGACCGCCTCACCCCACCGACCCGTCTCGTCCTTCGCTCGCATACCGCAGAGCCTCACCGCGACCGGGCGGGCGGCGCGGACGGACCGGTCGGTTGTGGACGACACACGGGGCTGTGGACGAGCGATCCACGACAGGTCGAGATCTGCTACCGGACGGGTACCCCACGGTCATGACGACACCGCAGGACGACGAGGTCCGGACCGCCACGACCCCGGTCCACGACACGGGGGACGCCGGGAACACCGGGGACGTCGGGGAGGCCGGCGACACCGACCGTCAGCACGCCGAGGAAGCCGCCGAGGGCGACGACACCGGTGGCACCGACGTGCCGCGGGAGCACAGCGAGGACCCGGCCGAGGGCTGACCGCTCGACCAGCGGGCGCGAGGGCGCCCGGGAGAACTCAGTCGCGCGGGAGTTCGAGCTCCGGCTTGTCGAGTTCTTCGATGTTGACGTCCTTGAACGTCACGACCTTGACGGTCTTGACGAAGCGCACCGGGCGGTACATGTCCCACACCCAGGCGTCGCGCATGGCGACCTCGAAGTACACCTCGCCGTCCGCGCTGCGCGGGGTCAGCTCGACGTCGTTGGTGAGGTAGAACCGCCGCTCGGTCTCGACCACGAAGTTGTACTGGGCGACGATGTCGCGGTACTCGCGGTAGAGCTGCAGCTCCATGTCGGTCTCGTAGTTCTCGAGGTCTTCAGCGCTCACAGGCGGTCACAGGGCTCCGTCGCGTCGAGGTTCAGCCAGCAGCCAACAGGTCGTCACCATCATCCCCCACGAACTGCTCGCCCGGTGCGCCCGCACCGTCGAGCGGCGCCAGGCCCGCGGCGGCGCGGCGCACGTTGACGTACCGCTGGCGGTGCTCGGCGCACGGCCCGTGGGCGGTGAGCGCCGCGGTGTGCTCGGCGGTCACGTACCCCTTGTGGCCGGCGAAGCCGTACCTCGGGAACGTCTCGTGCAGGTCGGTCATGATCCGGTCCCGGGTCACCTTGGCGAGGATCGACGCCGCGGCCACGCAGGCCACCGTGGCGTCGCCCTTCCAGACCGCGGTCGACGGCGCCCCGAGTCCCGGCACCGCGAAGCCGTCGGTGAGCGCGTAGTCGACCGGCACGCCCAAGCTGCCGATCGCCCGCCGCATCCCGGCGAGGTTCGCCACGTGCAGCCCCCAGGCGTCGATCTCGGCGGCCGGGATGACCACGACCCGGTACGCCCACGCCCGCCGGACGATCAGGTCGTACAACCGTTCACGGGTGGCCGCGGTGAGGGCCTTGGAGTCGTCGAGGTCGGGGATGACACCTCGCCGGCCGGGCGGCAGCACGCAGGCGGCGACCACGAGCGGTCCGGCGCAGGCTCCACGGCCCGCTTCGTCGGCCCCGGCGACGGTCTCGAAACCGGCCCGGCGCAGCGCCGCCTCGTAGGCGTAGAGCGGCTCGATCCGCGGCCACATCGCCCGCGGCACACGGAACGGAACCGGTTCGACCGGGCGGGTCGGACGCCGCCGACGCACCGGTCGGCGAGCCCGAGCGGTGCGGGTGGAGGGACCGGCCATGACGCAGGTGAGGTTACGCGCGGGTCCGACGTCGTCGCAGCCAGCGGCGGGCCCGCACCCGACCGGGTGGACGTCGCCGGGATCGTCGCCAGGACCCCACGGAGCCCGCCGCGACCAGGCCGACGCCGAGCGGGCCCACGGTGGCCAGCGACGCCAGGCCGGCGTCACCGGCCGCCGACGGCAGCGGGATGTTCTCGAACGTGGGAGGCGTGCCGAGCGTCGTCCAGCGCGACGGCGGCCACGCGATGAGCACCGCCTTGCCGATGACGTTGTCGACCGGGACGGTCGACTCCACCGCCTGCTGCTCCGACCCGTCCGCGCACACCGGCTGGTCGGGCGCGGGTTGGCCGCCGCAGTTGTAGCGCGAGTCGGCCGAGTTGTTGCGGTGGTCGCCCATCACCCACAACCGGTCCTTCGGCACGGTCACGGGTCCGAACGGCAGCGAGCCGTAGTCGGCGGAGCCGGGGTCGACGTAGGTGTAGCTGGGATCGTCGAGGGAACGGAACTGGCCGTTCGGACCGTCGTCGCTGATCTGGACGTTGCCGTCCGCGTCGCAGCACTTCACCGTCTGCCCGCCGACTGCGATGACCCGCTTGACGAGGTCGGACTCGTTCGGGGGCACCACCCCGACCAGCTGCCCGAACCAGCGCACGCCCTTGACGATCGGGTTCGACGACGTGGTCGTCGCGACCGTCTCGTCCGGCCAGCTCGACGGCGCCTTGAACACCACGATGTCGCCCGGGTGGGGGTCGCGGAAGACGGTGTAGATCGGCTTGTTGACGATGATCCGGTCGCCGCTGCAGCCCTCGCAGCCGTGCAGCGTCTTCTCCATCGACGCCGACGGGATGTAGAACGGCTGGATCAGGAACGTCTTGACGAGGATCGCGACCACGACGGCCACGATGACCAGCACCGGCAGCTCCCACCAGGGAGCCTTCTTGCGCTCGGCACGGGAGGCCTTGCGGCGGGCCCGCCAGCCGCCCCGCTCCGGGGTCCTCGCCGTCTCCGCGGCCGCCGACGGTTCGGCGGGCTGATCCGATCGAGCGGTGCTGTCAGCCCCCGCGGTGTCCTCGGTGGTCTCGGCGGGGTCGTCGTCGCGCACGCGGTCCAGACCTACCGGTTCGGCACTGCGACGGGGACGCCCACCACGAGCGGGAGCGATGTCGGGATCGCCTGCGAGCTTGCGACGCCGGTGGGACGCGGCAGACGACATGCGGCGGAGGTCACCCGGTGCCGGTCTCTGACTCTGCGGTCAGCGCGCGACGGGCTCGCGCTTCTCCTTGATCTTGGCGGCCTTGCCGCGCAGGTCGCGGAGGTAGTAGAGCTTCGCGCGGCGGACGTCGCCGCGGGTGACGACCTCGATCTTCTCGATGATCGGGGTGTGCACCGGGAAGGTGCGCTCGACGCCGACGCCGAAGCTGACCTTGCGGACGGTGAAGGTCTCGCGCAGCCCGCCGCCCTGGCGCCGGATGACGACACCCTGGAACACCTGGATGCGGGAGCGGTTGCCCTCGACGACACGCACGTGCACCTTGAGGGTGTCGCCGGCGCGGAAGGCGGGGACGTCGTCGCGCAGGCTCGAGGCGTCCAGGGCATCCAGGGTGTTCATCGCTGCTCTCTCGTCGGGTGCTGAAGATCGATCGGCCCGGGGCGCGGAGCGACCCGTGATGGACACAACGGGGTGCGCGCCGCCCGATGGGCAACCACGCCATGGTGCCACATCAACCGGGCGGGATCGAACCGGGCCCGTCGGTGTCGCCGTCGGTCAGCAGGTCCGGGCGCCGCGCGCGGGTCAGTGCGCGGCCCTGTTCGGCGCGCCACGCCGCGATCCGGCCGTGGTGCCCGGACATGAGCACCTCCGGGACCGCGCGGCCCCGCCACACGGCGGGTTTGGTGTAGGGCGGGGTCTCGAGGATGCCGCTCGCACCGGCGCTGAACGAGTCGTGGACGGCGGAGTCGGCGTTGCCGAGCACCCCGGGCAGCAAGCGCACCACGGCTTCCACGGTCGCGAGCACGGCGACCTCTCCCCCACAGACGACGACGTCGCCGATCGAGATCTCGACGACCTCCATGCGGGTGCCGGCGTCAGCGGTCACCCGGGCGTCGATGCCCTCGTAGCGACCGCAGGCGAAGACCAGCCACGGGCGCGTCGCGAGCTCGGCCGCGAGGGCCTGGTCCAGGCGTCGGCCGGCGGGGGTGGGGACGACGAGCGTGGGCTGCTGCTCGCCGTCCGTGGGGGCGACGGCGTCGAGCGCCCGGCCCCACGGTTCGGGGAGCATGACCATGCCGGGGCCGCCCCCGTACGGGGTGTGGTCGACCGTGCGGTGGACGTCGTCGGTCCACTGCCGCAGGTCGTGCACCGCGAGGTCGACGATGCCCCGCTCGATGGCCCGGCCGGGCAGCGACAGGCGCAGCGGGGCCAGGTAGTCCGGGAAGATCGTGACGACGTCGACCTTCACAGTTCCCACAAGCCCTCGGGGGCGTCGACGACGACCCGGCCCGCGGCGAGGTCGACGCGCGGCACGATCACCGACACGAACGGCACCAGGTGGTCACGGCCGTCGGAGGTGACCACCAGCCGGTCGCCGCCCGCGCCGTGCTCGACGGCGGTCACGGTCCCGAGCGGCCCACCCGCAGGGTCGACGGCCGTCAACCCGACCAGGTCGGTGTCGTAGAAGTCGTCGGGATCCTGGAGCGGAGGCCGCGCCGCCTGCGGTACGAACAGCTGGGTGCGGCGCAGGGCCTCGGCGGTGTTGCGGTCGTCGACGCCGTCGAAGCGGACGACGAGTTTGGCGCCCTGGAACCGGGACGCGGCGACCGTGAACGGACCGACGTCCGCGGGTTCGGTGGACAACACCGATCCCGGGGCGAAACGCAGTTCCGGGTCGTCGGTCCAGCTGACGATCGTCACCTCGCCGCGGATGCCGACCGCGGCGCCGACGGCGCCGACGGCGACCAGGCCGTCGTCGTCGCCGTCTCTCGGGCTCGTGGGCTCAGCGGCCATCCGTGTCGAGGACGTCGACGCGCACGCCCTTGCCCCCGACGCCGTGGACGACCGAACGCAGGGCCTTCGCGGTGCGACCGCTGCGGCCGATCACCCGGCCGAGGTCGTCGGGGTGCACCCGGACCTCGAGCCGCTGTCCGCGACGGCCGCCGACCATGTCGACCCGGACGTCGTCCGGGTGGTCGACGATGCCGCGGACCAGGTGCTCGAGGGCCTCTTCGAGCGCCGTCACGACTCGTCGGTGGAGGCGTCGGCCTCGGTGGCCTTCGGCGCGGCCTTCTTCTTCGGGGTGGTGGCGCCCGAGGTGTCGGCCGCGGCACCGCCGCCGAGTTCCTGCAGCGCGAGGTCGTAGCGCTCGCGGCGGGTCTGCTTCGGGGCGGCGACCTTCATCGGCTCCGGGGCGGGCAGGCCCTTGAACTTCTGCCAGTCGCCGGTGACCTTGAACAGCGCCTCGACGGCGGCGGTCGGCTGCGCGCCGACACCCAGCCAGTAGGCGGCGCGGTCGGCCTGGACCGAGATGACCGAGGGGTCGTTCTTGGGGTGGTACTCGCCGATGGTCTCGATGCTGCGACCGTCACGCTTGGTCCGCGCGTCGGCCACGACGATGCGGTAGTGCGGGTCGCGCATCTTGCCGAGACGCATGAGCTTGATCTTCGTTGCCACGGTGGTTCGTCGTCTCCGTCTGTTGGGTGAAGGCCCACGGTGAGCCAGGGCGTGGTGCGCACACGGCCGACCGACCGTGTGACACCGGGCCCAGCGACCTCGCCCACCCGGCACGCGGGCAGGCGGGAGCCGCTGTTCGTCGACCATTCTGCCAGACCGCGGCGACGACCCGCTCCACCCCTGTGCCCGGCTCAGCCCACGACGTGGCCCCGCAGCAGGGTGCGCCGGGGCGTGTCGAGGGTGTCGAGGTCGGCGCGGGGATCGGCGTCGTAGGCGACCAGGTCGGCCGGGCCGCCCTCGACGAGGGACTCGAAACCCAGCCACGCCCGTCCGCGCCACGACGCCTGGGCGACGACCTCGGCCTGCGGGATCCCGGCGCCGACCAGGTTGCGCACCTCCTGCCGGACCAGGCCGTGGGGCAGGGAGCCGCCGGCGTCGGTGCCGACGTAGACCGGCACGCCCGCCTCGTACGCGGCCCGCACCCGTTCGCGGCTGGTGGCGTGCAGCGCACGCATGTGGGCGGCGTACACGTCGTACTTGCCGTCCGCGCTCGCCGCGATGCGCGGGAACGTGTCGATGTTGACCAGCGTGGGCACGACGGCCGTCCCCGAGGCCACGGCCGCGGCGATGGTGTCGTCCGTCAGCCCGGTGCCGTGCTCGAGGGAGTCCAGCCCGGCGGCGAGCAGCGGGCCGATCGCGTCCTCCCCGAAGACGTGCGCGGCGACCCGGGCACCGAGTTCGTGGGCCCGCCCGATGGCCGCCACCAGCACGTCGTCCGGCCACACCGGTTCGAGGTCGGACGCGTCGCCCCGGCTCCGGTCGATCCAGTCCGCGGCGAGCTTGACCCAGCCGTCACCGCGGGCGACCTGCCGCTCCACCTCGGCGACCAGGTCCTCGGGTTCGACCTCGACGCCGAGGTGCCGGATGTAGCGCCGGGGTCGGGCGATGTGCCGACCCGCGCGGACCAGGCGCGGTAGGTCCTCGCGGGACTGCACGACCCGGTTGTCGACCGGGGACCCGACGTCGCGCAGCAGCAGGGCGCCGGCGTCACGATCGGCCAGAGCCTGCTCGACCATGGTCGCGTCGTCCGGAGCGAAACCGTCGGGTGAGAGGCCGACGTGGCAGTGGGCGTCGACGAAGCCCGGGATGATCCAGCCGCCGTCGACGACGGTCTGCGCCGCGTCGACCCCGGGCACGGTCGGCCGGGAGAACGTCAGCCGGCCCTCGACCACCCAGGCGTCACGCTCGGTCTCGTCGGGCAGGAACACACCGCGCAGGTGGAGGACGGTCACGCCGGGACGCTAACGTGCCGCAGCTGACACGGCAGTACCAGGAGCGCGCCGAGCGTCGTGAGGAGCCACCGAGCCTCGGCACCGCACCCGGGGGTCCGATCGACCGTTGCTGGCTGCAACGATCGCTGCGGCTCCCCGGTCGCCGGGGTCAGCGGCGCCGCGTCCCGAACACCCCGCGGGTGATCTCGCGGCCGAGTTGGGTGCCGACCGACCGGGCCATCGACTGGAACGCCTTGCTGCCCAGCACCTTGCCGATCGTGCCCATGGCGCCGTCGTCGTGCTCCTGCTCGGTCCTGGGCCGGGATCTCGGCGCCTCCGCCTTCGGCGACGGCGTGGGTCCCGCCGGCTGGGCCGTGGGTGCGGGCGGCGGCGGCGCGAGCTTCGCCGCGAGCAGCTCGTACGCCGATTCCCGGTCGACCGCCTGGCCGTACTTCGCGATGAGAGGCGACCCCTGCACCGCGGCGGTCTGCTGCGCCTCCGGCAGCTGCCCCATGTCCGCCCGTGGCGGAGCCAGCCGGGTCCAGGCGACGGGGGTCGGCGCGCCGCGTTCGGACAGCACGGTCACGACCGCCTCGCCGGTGCCCAACTGGGTCAGCAGGTTGGCCAGGTCGTAGTTCTCGGTGGTCGGGTAGGTGCGGACCGTCTTCTTGAGCGCGGTGGCGTCGTCGGGGGTGAAGGCGCGCAACGCGTGCTGGACGCGGTTGCCCAGTTGAGCGAGCACCTCGTCCGGGACGTCGGTGGGGTGCTGGGTCACGAAGAAGATCCCGACGCCCTTGGACCGGATGAGCCGCACGGTCTGCGCGACGGCGTCGAGGAAAGCCTTGCTGGCACTGTCAAAGAGCAGGTGGGCCTCGTCGAAGAAGAACACCAGCCCGGGCTTGTCGACGTCGCCGATCTCGGGCAGCTCCTCGAACAGGTCGGCGAGCAGCCACATGAGGAACGTCGAGAACAACACGGGTTTGTCCTGGATCGCCGAGAGTTCGAGGCTGGAGATCACACCCCGGCCGTCGGTCGCCGTGCGCATGAGATCGGCGGGTGACCACTCCGGTTCGCCGAAGAACACGTCACCGCCACCGTCAGCGAGCGTGACCAGTTGGCGTCCGATCACACCGGCGGTGGCCTTGCTGATCCCGCCGAGGGATTCCAGGTCCGCCTTGCCGTCGTCGGAGACCAGGTAACGCACGACGGACTGCAGGTCCTTGAGGTCGACCAGCGGCAGTTTCGCCTTGTCGGCCCAGTGGAACATCAGGTTCAGCGAGCTCTCCTGCGTGGCGTTCAGCCCCAGGACCTTGCTCAGCAGGATCGGGCCGAAGCTGGTCACCGTGGCCCGGACCGGCACGCCGTTGCCCAGGCCACCGAGGGCGAGGAACTCGACCGGGAACGCGGTGGGTGTCCAGTCGTCTCCGGTGTCGGCGGCGCGGGTGGTGACGCGGTCGTTCGCGGCGCCGGGCGTCGCGAGGCCGGAGAGGTCGCCCTTGAGGTCGGCGACGACCACCGGCACACCGTGGGCCGACAACCGCTCGGCGAACAACTGCAGGGTGCGGGTCTTGCCCGTACCGGTCGCCCCGGCGATGAGGCCGTGCCGGTTCATCATCGCGAGCGGCACCCGGATGTGGTCGGTCGGGAACGCCCGTCCGTCCAGGACGACGGCGCCCAGGTCGAGTGATGCGCCGTCGGTCGCGTAGCCGTCGGCGATGGCCTTCGCGGCCGCCGCCTGGGCCGGGTCGACCGGCTCGGGCTCCGGCGCGTCGGTCGTGGGCGCCGGGGTCGTGGGCGCCGGGGTCGCCGACGCCGGGCC
>NZ_JBTJEQ010000028.1:0-61449 GCF_054456675.1 Jatrophihabitans sp. YIM 134969 | reverse complement strand
GACCTGGCCCGGGTCCTGCTCGCGCTGCACGACGGGCTCGCCGTGCAGCACCTGCTCGACCCGCGGGCGCGGCTGCGTCCGCTGCGCGAGGGCGCGCTGCAGGCCGTCGCCCGGGCGGCCCTGGACGGCGACGGGCTGCGGGCGACGAACGTCAGCGGGTCGACTGGGCGGTGATGCGGTAGCCGGACCCGACGGCGGTGAGGGTGACGGCGAGTGGAGTGGCTGCGAGGCCCTCGACCGGTTCGTCGGCACGGCCCGGGCACACCCGCACCGACGGCGCCAGGGTCGCCGTCACCTGCAGGGTCACCTGCGCCGGGTGGTCTGCGGGCACGGATGCGACGTCGGGTTGCACGTCGGTGTAGGTCGTCGTTGCACCCTGCAACGAACACCCGTTCGGGACCTGGGTGGCGAGGGTGGCGCGGTCGGCAGCGAGCAACCCCCCGTCGGCGTAGACGCCTGACAGGGCCGAGGGATCCCGCGCGGCGAAGGCGCCGACCCGGGCGCGGTCGAGGCCCGCGAGGACGTCGCCCCAGGTCGCGGGCGCGGCCCCGGCCGGCGACGCCGCCGCAGGTGTCGCACCGCCGCCCACCGGACCCGGCATGGCCGCCCGGGCGTCGGACGGGTCGCCACGGCCTCCGAGCACGACCCCGCCGCCGACCACCACCGCGGTGATGACGACCGACACCGCTCCGGCCACCAGCAGCCGCCGACGCGGCGAGGCCGGCCGGTCACGGCGTCCGGTGGGGGCCAGGTGCCGACCACGCCGCCGGGACGGCGACGACGTGACACCGGCCGTCGACCCGTGGTCCTCCAGGTCCTCCACCGAGAACGTCTCGCGCTCGCCCGTCGGCAGGGGCGTGCCCGTCCACACCGCGAGTTCCACGCCGTCGACTCCCACGGCCCGGCCCGCGTCGAAGTCGACCGCCACCGGACGCGCCGCCCGGCCGAGGTCGAGCGCGAACGCGGCCGCGCTCGGGCGCAGGTGCGGTTCACGGCGCAGCGCGTCCAGCAGCACGTGGGCGAGGGCCGGCGGCACGTCCGCGAGCGCGCGGCGCAGGGGGCGGACGTCACCGCGGGCCGCGCGGGCCAGGGCCACCCCGGGCAACGGGTCCGGCCAGGGCGGCGCGCCGGTGAGGGCGTGGAAGGCCGTCGCGGCCAGCATGAACACGTCCGACGACGTCGACGGCTGACCACCGTTCGCGACGAGCGGGTCGGCGTACGCAGCGGTCGTCCGGACCTCGCCGTACGCCCCGATCACCCGGGCGACGCCGAGGTCGGCCAGCAGCGGCATCCCGTCGGCGCTGAAGAGCAGGTTGGCGGGCGTGACGTCCCCGTGGACGAACGACTGCCCGTGCACGTGCGCCAGGGCGAGTGCGACCGGGGCGATGGTCGTCACGACCTCACCGGGCGCGAGGCGACCCCGCCGTCGCAGCAGGTCGGCGAGCGAACCGGCCTCGGCGAGGTCGAGCACGAGCGCGAGGCCGTGGCGCCCGCTGCCCGGGAAGCGGACGGGGACGACGTCCTGCAACCGGATGAGGTGCTCGTGGTCGAGCCCGCGCAACGCGGCCGCCTCGGCCAGCGCCGCGCCCGGAGCGGCGCCGTCGGCGAGCGGCAGCAGCTTCACCGCGGCCGGCTCACCGCCACCGACGGGGACCGCGTGCCACACCTGCGCCGAGCCCCCGACGCCGAGCAGACGGGTGAGGTCCCAGCCCTCGACCTCGGGCACGACGGCGGGCTCCACGGTGCGCACGGACCGGAGCGTAGGACGGTCCGCGCGTCCGACCGGCCCGTTGTCCACAGGCCCCCGCGAGGGCGTTCGTCGTCCACAGGGCTTAGCGTGCGAGGGGTGGAACGTGGTAGGAGCGCCGTGGTGGTCGGCGCCGGACTCGCGGGCCTCGCCGCCGCGCGCACCCTCGTCGCGGCCGGGTGGCAGGTGCGGGTGCTCGAGGCGTCCGACGCGCCCGGGGGGCGGGTGCGCACCGACCTCGTCGACGGTTTCCGCATCGACCGCGGCTTCCAGGTCCTCAACTCCGCCTATCCGGAACTGGCCACGCTCGGCGCACTCGCCCACCGTGACGACGCCGTCTTCGCGCGGGGCGCGTTGCTCTACCGCGACGGTCGACGCCACCGCGTCCTCGACCCGCGCCGGGACCCGAGCTCCGCACCCGGCGATCTCGCCGCGCCGATCGGCTCGCTGCGGGAGAAGGCCGTGCTGGCCGCGTTCCTCGCCGAGTGCGGCTACGCCTCACCCGACCGCATCCGGCGTCGCACCGACGTCGCGTTCCGCGACCAACTGCGGGCCTGGCGGCTCGACGGCCCCGTGACCGACCGCTTCGTCCGACCGTTCCTCGCGGGCGTCCTGCTCGAGGACACGTTGACGACCTCGGCCCGCTACGTCGACCTGGTGTGGCGCACATTCGTGCGGGGCGACGTCTACGTGCCCTCGAGCGGCATGCAGGACTTCCCCGCGACCCTCGCGGGCAACCTGCCCGCCGACACCGTCGTGTACGGCGCGCGGGTCGACGCCGTGCGACCGGGCGAGGTGGACACCGGCGAGAAGACCGAACGCGCCGACGCCGTCGTCCTGGCCGCCGACCCCCGCACCGCCGCCGGCCTGCTCGGCTGGGACGCCCCGGCGATGCACGACGTCACCACGGTGTGGCACGCCGCGCCGACTCCACCGACCCGCGAACCCCTGCTGCTGCTGGACAGCGAAGGGGGTCCGGTCGTCAACTCCGTCGTCATGACCAACGTCGCGCCCGCCTACTCCCCGGACTCCCGCGCGCTGGTCGCGAGCTCCAACCTCGGCATCGGCACCCTCGGCGAACAGGACCGCCGCGACCACTTGGCGCGGGTCTGGGGCGTCGACGTCACGAACTGGGAGACCGTCGCGGTGTCCGAGGTGCGCGACGCGTTGCCGTCGCTGCCCGCCGGGAGCCGCTTCCGCAAGCCGGTCACCGTCGCGCCGGGCCTGTACGTCGCGGGTGACTGGCGGGACACGCCGTCGACACAGGGCGCGTTGGTCTCGGGTCGGCGCGCGGCGCGCGCGGCGATCGCCCACGCCGCGTGACGATCGCGACCGATCGGTAGATTCCGCCCGTGCCCGCCGACGCGCCCACCATCCTCGCCACCTCCGGTGGCGCCACGTACTCGCCGCGCCTGAACTGGGAGCCGGCCGCGCTCACCCACCACGCGGTCGATCTCGCGGGTGTGACCGGCCGGGCGCCGAAGGTCTGCTTCCTGGCCACCGCCAGCGGCGACGACGACCGGTTGATCAAGACCTTCTACGCCAACGCGTCGGCGCTCGGGTGGCAGGGCAGCCACCTGCAGCTGTTCACGATGCCCAACGTCGAGGACATGCGCGAGCACCTGCTGGGCCAGGACGTCGTGTGGGTGTGGGGCGGCAGCGTCGCGGGCCTGCTCGCGATGTGGCGCCTGCACGGCGTCGACGAGATCTTCCGCGAGGTGTGGCAGGCGCGCGTCGTCCTCACGGGGGTGTCGGCCGGGTCGCTGTGCTGGCACGTCGGCGGCACCACCGACAGCTTCGGTCCGGACCTGCGCCCGATCACCAACGGCCTCGGGCTGCTGCCGTACTCCAACGGCGTCCACTACGACAGCGAGGAACAGCGGCGCCCGCTGTTCCAGTCCCTCGTCGCCGACGGGACCCTGCCCGACGGCTACGCCACGGACGACGGCGTGGGCCTGCTGTACCGCGGCACGGAGTTCGTCGAGGCCCTGGCCGAACGGGACGACGCCGGCGCCTACCGTGTCGAACGCGGACCCGAGGGCACCGCCGTCGAGACCCCGCTCGACGTCACCCGCCTCTAGGGCTACTCCGCCCCGGCCGCCAACCGCGACGACCACCAGATCTTCCGGCCGATGTCGTGCGAGAGGGCCGGCACGAGGATCGAGCGGACGATGAACGTGTCGAGCAGGACGCCGAACGCCACGGCGAAGCCCACCTCGGCGAGCACGACCAGCGGCAACACGCCGAGCACGGCGAACGTCGACGCCAGCACCAGACCGGCCGACGTGATGACGCCGCCGGTGACCGCGAGGCCGCGGGTGATGCCCCGGTGGGTGCCGACCTCGAGGGTCTCCTCCCGGATGCGGGTCATGAGGAAGATGTTGTAGTCGATCCCCAGAGCCACGAGGAAGACGAACGCGTAGAGCACGAACGACGTGTCGGCCGCGGCGAACCCGAAGACGTGCTGGAAGAAGAACCCGCTGACCCCGAGGGTCGCGAAGAACGAGAGCACGACCGTTGCAATGAGCAACAACGGTGCCACCAGCGCCCGCAGCAGCAGCGCCAGCACGACGAGGATCACGACCAGCACGATCGGGATGATGACGTTGCGGTCGCGGTTGGCTGCGTTCGCGACGTCGAGGTTGGCGGCCGTCGACCCACCCACCAGCGCGTCGGCACCGGGCACGGCGTGGACGGCGTCGCGCAACCGCTCGATGGTGGCGGTGGCGGCCGGTGAGTCGTACGACGACACCAACTGCGCCTGCAGGACGGTCCGGCCCTCCTTCGGCTGCACCGAGAAGTCCGACGGCAGGCAGCCGTCCGCGCCGGGCCGGACCTGCTGTCCGGACGCGAACGCGTCGGCGAGCTTGCGGTAGTCCGGCTGCAGGCAGACCGCACCGGGGACGTCGGTCGCGACGCCGTCGGTCGCCTCCACGGCGTCGGTCACCGCGCCGAGCGCCGACGCGTTCAGCACGATGATCGCGGGCGCCCCTGCTCCCTGGTCGAACTTCGCGTTGTAGATCTCCTGACCCGTGACGGCGTCCGGGGTGTTCGTGAACTGCTCGGTGTTGGACAGCGTGCCCAGGTGCAGGTTGGGGATGAGCGCGACCAGCGCGAACAGCACGACGGCCACGGTGATCCAGCCGGCGCGGGCGTGGTCGCTGACGAACCCCGCGATGCGACCCCACACCGCGTGGGTCTGCATCTCGCTCTGGCCGTCGGGCCGGGGGCGCTTCGGCCAGAAGATCCAGCGCCCGGACACCGCCAGGAACACCGGCAGGAACGTCAACATCACCAGCACCGTGCACGCGATCCCGACCGCGCAGACCGGGCCCAGGCCGCTGTCGGCCTTCAGCGTGCCGAACAGCAGGCACAACAGGCCGAGGATGACGGTCGCGGCCGACGCCACGATCGCCGGCGCCGCGCCCTTCCACGCGCGCCACATCGCGTCGAAGCGGTTCTCGTAGTTGTGCAGTTCCTCGCGGTACCGGCTGACCAGCAGCAGGGCGTAGTCGGTTCCCGCGCCGATCACGAGGACCGAGAGGATCCCCTGACTCTGCCCGGACAACGTGATGAGGTCGGCCTTGGCGAGGTAGTAGACGACGATCGAGGAGACCCCGAGCGCCAGACCGGCCGACAGCAACGGGTAGATCCACAGCACCGGGCTGCGGTAGACCAGCAGCAGCAGGACGATCACCACCACACCGGCGATGCCGACCAGCTTGCCGTCGATGCCCGCGAAGGCGTCGATGAACGCCACGAGCAGCCCGCCCGGCCCGGCCGGGTGCACGGACACGCCGTCAGGAGCGTTGTCCTCTGCAACGGCGATGACCTTCTTCTCGACGTCGGCGAGGACGTCACCGTTGACCGTGTCGTCCCCGGTCGCGGCGACCAGCGGCACCTGCAACGACGCCGCGGTGCCGTCCTCGGACCAGGTGGTCACCCCGACCTGGTCCTGCGCGACGCCGTCGACGGCGACCAGCTTCGGCCGGGTCGCCTCGATGGCCTGCCTGTCGGCCGAGGTCAGCCCGCCGTCGCGCTGCCACACCACGAAGCCGGGGATGGTCGAGGAGTCCGAGAACACGTCCGCGACGTTCGACGCCTCGGTGGACTCCGCCGACTCCGGCAGGTACGCGGAGTTGTCGTTCTTCTGGACCTCACTGAGCTTGCCCTGGTAGCTGCCGCCGAGCCCGCCCAGCAGCAGCCAGACGATCATGATCACGACACCCGCACCGACCCGTTTCCACCCCCAGGCGCCGGAGGAACGGGCGACGTCCCCCCGCTCGTCACCGGAGGGCGACGGCGGCTTCTCGAGCGTGGGGGTGTCGGTCACGGGTCGCTCCTCGGTCGAGCGGGGCGGAGAACGGGTGGCGGTCGGCGCCCAGTCTCCCGAACCGACCCACCGCGGTCATCCGGGTTGTCCCTGAGCCCCCTCTCCGGGGCGGCGTACCGTCCGCGACGTGACCACGACCGCGCTCCCCGACACGCGACTGGCCGGCGCCCTCGACGTGCGCCGGCTCGGCCGGATGGCCTACGTCCCGGCGTGGGACCTGCAGCGCGAGGTCCACGCCGCCCGGGTGGCGGGTGACGCCCCCGACACCGTCCTGCTGGTGGAGCACGACCCCGTCTACACCGCGGGCAAGCGCACCGAACCGCACGAGCGTCCCGTCGACGGCACCCCGGTGGTCGAGGTCGACCGTGGCGGCAAGATCACCTGGCACGGCCCCGGCCAGCTGGTCGGCTACCCGATCCTCGCCCTGCCGGACCCGGTCGACGTCGTCGCCTACGTCCGGCGCATGGAGCGCATGCTCATGACCGTCTGCGGCGAGTTCGGCCTCGCGACCACGCAGGTCGAGGGCCGCAGCGGCGTCTGGCTGCCCGCCGACGACGGCTGGAACGGCGACCGCCCCCCGCGCCCGGAGCGCAAGATCGCGGCCATCGGCATCCGTGTCGCCCGGGGGGTCACCCTCCACGGCTTCGCGCTCAACGCCGACCCCGACCTCGCGGCGTACGGCGGCATCGTCCCCTGCGGGCTGGACGACGTCGGCGTGACCTCGCTGAGCGCCGAACTGGGCCGCGACGTCACGGTCGAGGAGGTCCTGCCGGTCGTGGAGGCGAACCTGGCGATGCTGCGTACCGTGGACGCGTGACCTCCGCACCACCGCAGGACCCCCAGCCCCAGGACGTCGCCGCGCCGGCCGGACGCAAGTTGCTCCGGCTCGAGCAGCGCAACGCCGAGACCCCCATCGAACGCAAGCCGGCGTGGATCAAGACCCGCGCCAAGATGGGCCCGGAGTACACCGCCGTGCGCAACCTGGTCGCGGCGGAGGGGCTGCACACCGTGTGCCAGTCCGCGGGCTGCCCCAACATCTACGAGTGCTGGGAGGACCGGGAGGCGACGTTCCTCATCGGCGGTGACCAGTGCACCCGCCGGTGTGACTTCTGCCAGATCGACACCGGCAAGCCCGCGCTCCTCGACCGCGACGAGCCCCGTCGCGTCGCCGAGTCCGTGCAGACCATGCAGCTGCGGTACGCCACGGTCACGGGCGTCGCCCGCGACGACCAGCCCGACGGCGGTGCGTGGCTCTACGCCGAGACCGTCCGCCAGATCCACGCCCTGAACCCCGGCACCGGCGTCGAGGTGCTGATCCCCGACTTCAACGCCGTCCCCGAGCAGCTGGCCGAGGTCTTCGGCTCGCGCCCGGAGGTGCTCGCCCACAACGTCGAGACCGTCCCGCGGATCTTCAAGCGCATCCGTCCCGGGTTCCGCTACGAGCGGTCGATGGGCGTGCTCACCTCGGCCCGCGAGGCGGGCCTGGTCACCAAGTCCAACCTGATTCTCGGCATGGGCGAGGAGCGCGAGGAGATCAGCCAGGCCTTGCAGGACCTCCACGACGCCGGCTGCGACCTGGTCACCATCACCCAGTACCTGCGCCCCTCGCCCCGGCACCACCCCGTCAGCCGGTGGGTCCGGCCCGAGGAGTTCGTGGAGCTGCGCGAGGAGGCCGAGGAGATCGGCTTCGCTGGCGTGCTGTCCGGGCCGTTGGTCCGGTCGTCGTACCGGGCGGGCCGGCTCTACCAGCAGGCCGTCGCCGCGCGCACCACCGCCTGAGCCCCGCACTCCCGGCGGCCCGGGCGTCCGGCCGCCGGTAACCTCGGTGCCATGGCGGCGACGAAGTCCGGGGCAGGGAAGCCCAAGCTGACGGGCGAGCAGAAGAAGGCCGCGCGCGCGGCGAAGCGGGTCCAGCGCAAGCAGACCTGGAAGAACCTGCTCCAGGCGTTCCAGATGACCCGCAAGACCGACAAGCTGCTCGTGCCGATCATGGTCGGCGCCTTCGTCGTCGTGGTGGCCGTGGTCTGGGCCATCGGGTCGCTCGCCCTCGGCCAGCCGCTGTACTTCACCCTTCCGCTCGGCGCCCTGCTCGGCCTCGCGGTCGCCATGCTGCTGTTCTCCCGCCGCGCCCAGACCTCGGCCTACAGCCAGGCCGAGGGCCAGCCCGGCGCCGCGGCGTACGTGCTGGACAACCTGCGCGGCGACTGGCGGGTCAAGCAGGCCGTCGCCGGCAACACCCACCTCGACGCCGTCCACCGCCTCATCGGCCGGCCCGGCATCGTCCTGGTCGGCGAGGGCGCCGCGCACCGCATCCGCGGCCTGGTGGCCCAGGAGAAGAAGAAGACCGCCCGGGTCGCGGGCGACACCCCGATCTACGACGTCATCGTCGGCCGCGACGACGACGAGGTCCCGCTGGCCAAGCTCAACGGCTACCTGATGCGGCTGCCGCGCAACCTGTCGGCCGAGCAGGTCAGCGCCCTCGACCGCCGCCTCGCCGCGCTCGGCGGTGGCAAGATGCCGCTGCCGCAGGGCCCGATGCCGCAGGGCGCCAAGATGCGCAACGTCGCCCGCACCGCCCGCCGCCGCAGCTGAACCCGACGCCCGCGACCATGTCCTCGACCGGCACCGCCCGCGGCGCGTCGCTCGGCCTGCCCGCCGACGGCCCGGGCTCCCCCGCGACCTTCGGCCCCCGCCTCGTCGCGCTCGTCGTGGACTCCGTGGCGTCCGTGCTGGTCGCGGCGCTCGTGCTCTCGTTCACCCCCCGCGACAACGACCTGCCGGGGGTCGCGAGCCACCTGCCGGGTACCTGGAGCCTGGTCCCCCTCGCGGTCGACTACCTCGTCGGCGCGCTGTTGACCGGCCAGACCCTCGGGATGTACTTCGTCAAGCTCCGGATGGTGGCGGTGGACCGGCAGCCCTCGCCGTCGCGGGTGCGGCCCCTGCAGCTCGTGATCCGGACCGTGCTGCTGTTCCTGTTCGTCCCGGCCGTGATCGTCGACCGCGACGGCCGCGGCCTGCACGACCGGATCAGCGGCACCGTGATCGTCCGCGCGTGAGCTCCGGCGTAGCGTCCCCACCGCGACACCGTGGAAACAACTCCGAAACCCCCTGTCCCTAGCCTTCCGCTGGAAGCACGTGGCCTACTCACGGAGGATGGATGTTCCAGAGCGCTGACGAGGTCCTGAAGTACATCAAGGACAACGACGTCGAATTCATCGACGTCCGGTTCACCGACCTGCCGGGTGTGCAGCAGCACTTCAACCTGCCGGCGTCGAACTTCGGACCGGAGGCCTTCACCGACGGCCAGATGTTCGACGGCTCGTCGATCCGCGGTTTCGCCTCGATCCACAAGTCCGACCTCAAGCTCATCCCGGACCCCGCGACGGCCTACGTCGACCCGTTCCGCAAGGCCAAGACGATCGCGATCAACCACTCGATCGTCGAGCCGCGCACGGGTGAGCCGTACGAGCGTGACCCGCGCCAGGTGGCGACCAAGGCCGAGGCCTACCTGAAGTCGACCGGCATCGCCGACACCACGTACTTCGGCCCCGAGGCCGAGTTCTACATCTTCGACGAGGTCCGGTACGAGACGAGCATGAACGGCTCGTTCTACAAGGTCGACTCCGAAGAGGGTTACTGGAACACCGGTCGTGACGAGGAGGGCGGCAACCTCGGCTACAAGACCAACGTCAAGGGCGGCTACTTCCCCGTCTCGCCGTACGACCACCAGGCCGACCTGCGCGACGAGATGAGCACCGAGCTCATGAACGCCGGGCTCAAGCTCGAGCGCGCGCACCACGAGGTCGGCACCGGCGGTCAGGCCGAGATCAACTACCAGTTCAACACCCTCACGCACGCCGCGGACGAGGTGCTGTTGTTCAAGTACATCATCAAGAACGTTGCATGGCGCAACGGCAAGTCGGCGACCTTCATGCCGAAGCCGTTGTTCGGTGACAACGGCTCGGGCATGCACTGCCACCAGTCGTTGTGGAAGGACGGCGACCCGCTGTTCTACGACGAGCTCGGCTACGCCGGTCTCTCGGACATCGCGCGCTACTACGTCGGCGGCCTGCTGCACCACGCGCCGTCACTGCTGGCCTTCACCAACCCGACGGTCAACAGCTACCACCGTCTGGTGCCGGGCTACGAGGCGCCGGTCAACCTGGTCTACAGCGCGGGCAACCGCTCGGCGTGCATCCGCGTGCCGATCACCGGGACCTCGCCGAAGGCCAAGCGCATCGAGTTCCGCGTGCCCGACCCGTCGTGCAACCCGTACCTGGCGTTCGCCGCGATGATGATGGCGGGCCTCGACGGCATCAAGAACAAGATCGAGCCGCCGACCCCGGTCGACAAGGACCTCTACGAGCTCCCGCCGGACGAGGCCAAGTCGATCCCCCAGGTGCCGGGCTCGCTCGCCGCGGTCCTCGACAACCTCGAGGACGACCACGCCTACCTCACAGAGGGCGGCGTGTTCACCGAGGACCTCATCTCGGCGTGGATCACCTACAAGCGCGACAACGAGGTGGACCCGGTGCGCCTGCGCCCCCACCCCTACGAGTTCGACCTCTACTACAACATCTGATCCATCCCGCCCGCCCGCACATCTGATCCATCCCGCCTCCCGCACCTCTGACCAGCCCTCACAGCCCCGGTCGACCGTCGTCGACCGGGGCTGTGCGGCGTCCGGCACAATCGCCGCCGTGACCTGGGCACCGGACATCCTCGGCGACGGCTACTCCCGCCTCGACCTCGAACTCGGCGACGACCCCGACGGCGAGGGGGCGATCGAGGCGGTGCTGGTACGGCGGGAGGTGCGTCCCGGCGAGACCGTCCACGGCGCCGTGCTGTACGTGCACGGGTTCAGCGACTACTTCTTCCAGACCGAGCTCGCGGACTTCTGCGCCGCCCGGGGCCTCGCCTTCCACGCCCTCGACCTGCGCAAGTCCGGCCGGTCCCGTCGGCCGGGGCAGACCGCCCACTACGTGTCCGACCTCGCCCTCCACGACCTCGAACTGGACCGGAGCCTCGAGGTCGTCGCCGAGGCGCACCCCGGGCTCCCGGTGGTCGTGGTGGCCCACTCGACCGGCGGGTTGATCGTCCCGTTGTGGCTGGACCGCCGCCGCGCGGGCGACCGCCTGGCGCCCGTCGCGGGGATCGTGCTCAACAGCCCGTGGTTCGACCTGCAGGGCAAGCCGGTCCAGCGCGGCCCGCTGACCCAGGCCATGCGTGGCATCGCGAAGGTCCAGCCGAGCCGCACCGTCGCCACCCTGCCGGGCGTCTACGGCGCGACCCTGCACACCAGCGGCACCGGCGAGTGGGACTTCGACCTCGACCTCAAGCCCCTCGCGGGGTTCCCGGTGACGGTCGGGTGGCTCAACGCCGTCCGCCGCGGGCACGCCCAGCTGCACCGGGGCCTCGACGTCGGCGTGCCCTCACTCGTCCTGCGCAGCGACGCCTCGCACTTCGCCACCGGGTACAGCGAGCGCAGCGACCGCGCCGACAACGTGCTCGACGTCCGGCAGATCGCCCGGTGGGCGGGCTGCCTCGGCGACGAGACCACCATCGTGCCGATCCCCGGCGCCCGGCACGACGTGTACCTCTCGCAGGTCGAGGCCCGCCAGCGGGCCTACGAGGTCACCGGCGACTGGCTGGCCCGGCACGGCTTCCCGCCGACCGGCTGATCCTCACGTCCGCCCCCGCCACGCGGGGAGGCTCACAACCGGGAAGTCCCGCACGGCCGCCGCTGCTGGACCTGACGTGACTTCTCTGTTCGAGCCGATCGAGGTCGGCAAGTTGACCCTGTCCAACCGCATCGCCATGGCGCCGCTGACCCGCAACCGTGCCGGCGCCGGCCAGGTCCCGCGGGAGATCGCCGCGCAGTACTACGGCCAGCGGGCGGGCGTCGGGCTGATCATCACCGAGGGGACCCAGCCCAGCGCCGTCGGTCAGGGCTACCTCGACACCCCCGGCATCCACACCGAGGAGCAGGTCGAGGGCTGGCGCGCCGTCGCCGACGCCGTGCACGCACGCGGTGGCCACATCGTCGTCCAGCTCATGCACACCGGCCGGATCGGCCACCCCGACAACACCCCCGTGCCGGACCTCGTCGCGCCGAGCGCGATCGCCGCGCCCGGCCAGATCGTCACCGCGACCGGTCAGCAGGACTTCCCCACGCCCCGTGCCCTCGCCACCGAGGAGATCCCCGCGGTTGTCGGCGAGTTCGTCCACGCGGCCCGCAGCGCGGTCGAGGCGGGTCTCGACGGGGTCGAGATCCACGCGGCGAACGGGTACCTGGTGCACCAGTTCCTCGCCCCGTCCTCCAACGTCCGCACCGACGCCTACGGCGGCAGCCCGGAGAACCGGGCGCGCTTCGCGGTGGAGGTCGTGACGGCGGTCGCCGAGGCCATCGGCCCGGAACGGGTGGGCATCCGCATCAGCCCGTCGCACAACATCCAGGGCGCGGTCGAGGACGACCCGGAGGCGACGGCGACGACCTACCGCACGCTGGTCGACGCCATCGCACCGCTCGGGCTCGCGTACCTCTCCTACCTCGCCGACCCGCGCGCGGAGCTGACCCGCGACCTGCGGACCCGCTTCGGCGGACCCGTGATCGGCAACGACGGCTTCGGCGAGGTCACCACGCAGGAGTCGGCGCAGGCCCTGCTGGACGAAGGCCTCGCCGACCTCGTCGCGGTCGGTCGGCTCGCGATCGCCAACCCGGACCTGGTCGAGCGTTGGCGCACCGGCGCACCGCTGAACGAGCCGGACAGCGCGACCTTCTACGGCGGCGACGCCGAGGGATACGTCGACTACCCGACGCTCTGAGGTCGCCCGGCCGCCGGATCGATCGAGGGCGACTGCTGCTGCCTGCAACAGTCCCCGGTGATGGTCCGGCGGCCGGATCTCTTCACTTCGAGAGGTTGCCGCTCCGACAAGATCCCTACACCGATTTCACCTAATCTGCTCTCGCCGACCCCCCGGTCAGGACGACACCGCGCGAGAGACAGGACCTCCCATGCCCCACACCCGAGCCGCCGCCGCGGTCACCACGCTGCTCACCGCCGCCGCGGTGACCGTGGCGACCGCCGCGCCGGCCACCGCCGCGCCGACGACGAAGAGCCCGCTGTTCGGCGCGACCGCCGCCGGGATCGCGGCCACCCTGCTCGGTGGCCTCGCGAACTCCGGCCCGACCGCCCCGGTGGCGATCACCACGCGCAGCACGAGCAAGTCCGGCAGCACCACCGCCGCGTCCGCCACCATCCCCGGCCTGCTCAACGCCGGCGAGGTCCGCACCGACGTCTCGACGGCGCGCAACGCGAAGAACACCGCCACGATCGTCACCGGCCACGCCCGCACCGCCGGTGTCAACATCCTCGGCGGCACGCTCACCCTCAGCGCGATCGACACCCGTTCGTCGCTGACCGTCAAGCCGGACAAGGTCGCGGGCACCGCCCAGAGCACCTTCACCAACCTCAAGATCACCGGGCAGGCCGTCATCAACGGCACCGTGGCACCCAACACGACCATCGAGGTCCCCGGTGTCGCCCGCATCGTGCTCAACGCCTCCGGCGTCGCCGGCGGCATCCACGAGGGCATGGCGGTCTCGACCGGCATCCTCGTCACGGTGCTCAGCGGCTCCGCGGTCGGCTCGACCATCGCCATCAACCCGACCACGGCCCAGACGCAGTACGTCAGCCCGCTCTACGCGCCGCTCAACGGGCTCGCCTTCTCCGCCGCGGTCACCGCCGAGAGCGACGCCTCGGCCAGCATCGGCCCGCTCGGCGCGATCGGCATGCCGACCACCGGCACCAAGGGCACGGACATCAGCGCGAACGTCGCGTCGTCGAACCTCGCCGGTCTCGGCACCCTGGGCACGGCCACCTCGACGGCCAACGGCACCGCGACCAACAAGGGGTCGCGCAGCACGATGGTCAACACCATCGCCGGGCTGAACCTGCTGGGCGGGCTCATCACCGCCGACAACGTGACCACCCGAGCCGAGGTCACGCTCTCCGGCGCCGGCGTCTACACGCCGACGTCGACGGTCGACTTCGTCAACCTGCGCATCGCGAACACGCCGATCGCGTTGAACGTCGCACCCAACACGACCGTCGCCCTGCCGGGTGTCGGCGGGGTGGTCATCCGCGGCACGGCGACGACGGCCAACGCCGCAGCGGGTGCCGCCCTCACGATCGCCCTGACCACGGCCGCCTTCGGCCTGCCGGCGGGCGCGACGATCACCATCGGGTTCGCCTACGCGAGCGTCATGCCGAACGACCTCTGAGCGGGCCCGGCAGTACCCGCGACCCCCGGACCGGCCCCGGACGACACCCGTCGTCCGGGGCCGGTCCGCGTCCGGGACCGACGGCGACCGTCAGGATCCGACCAGGCCGTGGTCGTGCGCGAACACCACGATCTGCACCCGGTCGCGCAGGCCGAGCTTGCGCAGGATCGCCCCGACGTGGGTCTTCACCGTCGACTCGCTGACGTAGACGTCCCCGGCGATCTCGGTGTTGCTGCGCCCCCGGGCGACGGCGTGGAACACCTCGCGTTCCTTCTCGGTGAGGGACTCGAAGGCGGGGGGCACCGTCGGGCGGGCCTGGAACCGACCCTCGAGCAACGTGGCCAGGTCGGTCGGGGCGAGGACCGCGTTGCCCACGAACACCGTTCTGATCGCGTCGGTGAGCATCGCCGGCGTGGTGTCCTTGAGCAGGAATCCGCTGGCGCCGTAACGGATGGCGGTCGCGGCCCGGTCGTCCAGGTCGAAGGTCGTGAGCACCAGGACCCGCACCGGGCGAGCCCGCCTCGCCGCGCGGCCCGGCGAGAAGATCTGGCGCGTCGCCTCGACCCCGTCACTGCCGGGCATGCGCATGTCGAGCAGGACGACGTCGGGTTCGAGTTCGTCGACCAGCCGGACGGCGTCATCACCGGAACCGCCCGTCCCGACGACCTCCATGTCGGGCTGGGCGTCGACGATGACCGCCACACCCGACCGGAACAACTCCTGGTCGTCGACGAGGACGATGCGGATCGGTGCGCTCACCCGCCGGTCCAGCTGGTCGGGATCAAGGCGGTGGCCGCGTAGTCCCCCGAGCCGTCGCCGTGCTCGGATTCGCGGCGCCGGACGGCCAGACGTCCGCCGACCTCCTCGACCCGACGCTGCATGCCCACGATGCCCAGCCCGCCCTCGCGCGCCGGCCGCGACGCGTCGACCCGGTTGCGCACCTCCAGCAGCAGGTCCCCGCTCCACCGTTGCTCCACGAAGACCGGCTCACCCCGCACGCCGTGCTTGAGCGCGTTGGTGAGCATCTCCTGCGCCAGGCGGAACACCAGCGTCTGCTCGGCGGGCGTGAGTGGCCACGGCTCGCCCACGACCTCGGCACGCACGTCGTTGCCGGCCTCGCGCAGATCGGTCACGAGCTCGGCGACGTCGGGCGCCCGCACACCGGTCTGCTCGGGGTCACCGGTCGAGGACAACACGGCGCGGACGTCCTGCAACGAACGCCGCGCCGACGTCGCGATGTTGGTCATCGTCAGCCGGATCCGTTCGAGGTCGTCGTCGGGCAGGAAGCTCGCCGACTCGGCCTGGACGAGGATGACGGCGAGCGAGTGCCCGACGACGTCGTGGACGTCGCGGGCGAGGCGGGCCTGCTCCGCCCGCAGGGAGGCGATCTCCTCGGCGGCGGCCCGTCCGACCTCTGCCCGGTCACGTTCCTCCTCGGCGGCCAACTGTTGCACCCGCGAACGGTCGGCCTGGCTGCGCGCGCGCACGGCGAGGCCCGCCACCCACGGGACCCCGAGCAGACCGGCCACGAGCAGCCAGCCCGCGGTGACCAGTCCGGGCGCGCTGCCCGCGTAGGACAGCGCACCGGTGCGGTCGGTGAGCGCGTAGGCGATCGAACTGCCGTTCCACACCAGCCAGGTCATCGCGAGGGTGGCGCCCGCCGGGATCGACAACCCCGACACCCACAGCAGGGCGCGGGACCCGTGCTGGGCGGTGGCGTACGCGACGATCATCGCCGCCACGACCTCGACGACGATGACGTCGTTGCGCGACAGCACCTGGATCGCGGCACTGGCCCAGACCACCCCGAGCGCGTAGGCGTTGGCGTGCCGGGCGAGCACGACCGCCCCCACCGACCCCAGCACGACGAGCAGCGCCGACGCCGGCATCGACCGGGCAGCCACCTCGACCAGCCCGACGACGCCCAGCAGCGCGGCCGTGACGACGTCGGGCACCCACGCGCGCGGGAGCACCAGGCGCACACCGGGCACGGGCGGCGCGGTCACGTCGCGATCCGCCGGTGCTGGTCCCACGTCCCAGCACGGTAGGTGACCACGGCCGCCGAGACGAGTTCGGCCAGCAACGCGGCGAACCCCAGGCCGTCCGCGGCGTACATGAGCGGCACCTGCGAGCGCGCCGTCGACCCGGGCGTGGTGTTGACCTCGTTGAGCACGAGCCCCGCCGCGGTCAGGAAGAAGTCGAACCGGGCCACCCCGGCACAGCCCAACGCGACGTACAGCGCCTGCGCCGCGTCGACGAGCCCTTCCGCGTCGTCGACGCCGAGGGCCGCGGGGCACCGGAACTCGGCCGGGGCGTCGCCGTACTTGGCGTCGGTGTCGAACAGGCCGCCCGGCACGACGATCTCCAGCGGCGGGCCGACGTGGAGCGTGCCGTCGGCCCGGCGGAACACCGCGACGTCGACCTCGCGTCCGACGACGCGCCGCTCGACCAGCGCCCGGTCATCGTGGGTGAAGGCCGCGGCCAGGGCGGCGGGCAGCGCGGCGGGGTCGTCGACCACGGTCACGCCGTGGCTGGACCCGGCCGCGACCGGCTTGACGACGACCGGCCCGGACCACGGCGGGAGGTCGTCGCCGGGGCGCACGAGCACGCCGGGCGCCACCGCGACCCCGACCTCGTGGGCGAGCACCTTGGTGAGCCACTTGTCCATCGCCACCGCACCCGCCAGTACCGGCGAACCGACGCAGGCGACCCCGGCGAGGTCGCACAGGGCGGCGAGGGTGCCGTCCTCCCCGTGCGGGCCGTGCAGCATCGGCACCACGGCGTCCGTGGCCGCCAGCAGGGTGACGCCGACGGCGAGCGAACTCGCGACGTCAGGCCCGAGCGGGACGCCGTCGTGCCACCAGCGGCCGTCGGGGTCGACGGTCAGGGCCGTCACCGCGAACCCGCCCTCGCGCAGCGCCGCGGCCACCCCGGCGGCGGACGCCAGCGACACCTCGTGCTCCGCACTGCGTCCGCCGCCGACGACCGCCACCCGCGTGGTCACGCGGTCGCTCCGAGCCGGACGACTCGTCCGGTGGCGACCCGGCGCACCCGGGCGCCGATGCCGGTGACGATCTCGTGCTCGATCGTCCCGGCCCAGGACGCCCAGTCCTGCAGCGTCGGCTCACCGTGCCGGCCCGGGCCGAACAGCACGGCGTCGTCCCCCGGCTCCACCGGCAGGTCACCGACGTCGACGACGACCTGGTCCATGGAGACGCGCCCGACGACCGGGCAACGACGTCCGCGCAGCTGCACGGACGCGGTGGCGCCGGCCACGCGCGGGACGCCGTCCGCGTAGCCGACGGGAAGCGTCGCGAGGCGGGTCCGCCGGCCGGTCACGGTGGTGTGGCCGTACCCGACCCCGGTACCCGCCGGCACGTCCCGGACCGCGACCACCGGCGCCGTCCACGTGACGGTCGGGTGCAGCCGGGTCGACCCGGACGGATCGATCCCGACCAGGCCGGCCCCGACCCGGCACAGGTCGAAGTGGCTCGCGGGGTCGGTGAGGGTCGCGGACGTCGCCGCTAGGTGCCGGACCGCCGGACGCACCCCGGCCCGTCGGGCCACGGCCACGAACCGGCGGAACGCCTCACGACCGGCGTCATCGGGTCCGGTGTCGGCCCGGGCCAGGTGGCCCATGAGTCCGACGACCTCGACCTCGCCCCGGGCCTGGGCCCGGCGGGCGGCCGTCACCAACGACCACCACCGGTCCACCGGGGCGCCGTCGCGGGCCATGCCGCAGTCGGCGTGCAGGTGCAGCCGGGCCGTGGTGCGCCGTGCCCGCGCGGCGGCGACGACCGCCGTGAGGTGCTCCCGGCTCGGGACGGCGAGGTCGATGTCGTTGTCCAGTGCAACGGTCCACTCGGAGTCGACGGGGTTGAGCCACGACAGCACCGGCACGGTGAACCCGAGCTCACGCAGCGCCACGCCCTCCTCGATCGAGGTCACCCCGAACCAGGTCGCGCCACCGCGCCGAGCGGCCGCCGCGACCGCGCCCGCTCCGAGACCGAACCCGTCGGCCTTGACCACGGCCATGAGCTCACCGGCCGCGCGGGAGCGGAACACCCGCGCGTTGGCCTCGATCGCCGCGCTGTCGACGGTCAACCGCGACCCGGACACCCGGTCGCGGACCCGGACGGGGGCGGGCCGCGGGCTCATGCCGGCACCTCGACCGGCACCGACTCCACGGGGCCGTACCGCGCGTGGGGCGCACCGGTGACGACGGCCCAGTAGCGGTCGCCCCAGCTCCAGTGCCACCACTCGGTCGGGTAGTTGACGAACCCGGCCCCGCGCAGGGCGATCCCGAGGACCGCGCGGCGGTTGACCACGACGCTGTCGAGGCCGGGCGCGTCGGTGTAGCACGCTCCGGCGCTCTGCTCGGGTGTGGCGTCGAGCGCCGATCCCATCCAGACCGGCCCGCCGTCGACGGTGAGCGTGACGTCGACGGCCGCTCCGGCGACGTGCGGCGCGGTGGCCAGCGGCGCGACGTGTCGGCTCACCAACCGGTCCAGCGTTGCACCGTGCACCAATGGCTGCCGACGCCGTACTTCCTCGGTGTAGCGGGCGATGATCGCGAGCTGCTCCGCAGCCGGCCGGTACCCGTCGACCACGCAGAGGCCCGTACCGGCCGGCAGCGACCGCGCCGCCTGCTCCAACCGCGCCGCGACCCCGGCCCGCACGAGCACTCCCCCACGCCCGCCGGGCGTGAGGTCCGGAGTGAGTGCCACCAGCGGTTCGCCGGTGTCGAGCACGGGAACCGCGGCGACGGCCGGATCACCGATGAGCAGCGTCATCCCCCGAGACCTCCGGTGAAGCCGCCCGCGACGAACCCGGCGAAGCCGAGGGCCGCGATCGGGACCGAGAGCAGCAGGGCACGACCGATGGCGGGGACGGTGCGGGCCGCGGCGACCAGCGTCCCGAGGCCCAGCGCGGCGGTGATGACGGCCGTCCACACGAGGTCGGAGGCGTCGTCCGGGGTGCCGGCGTCGGCGTGCACCAGCAGCACGGCGAACTCGGCGAAGCAGACCGCCCCCGCGACCGCCGCCGCCACCGGCCGTCGCCAGTCCGGGCGACGCGCCCCCGTGCCGGCGAAGCCGAACAGGACACCCGCGAGCACCCCGAACGCCGCCCACGCGAGACTCGCCGGGGCCCACACGGTGGCGACCTCGTCGCCCAGGATCGGCACGGCGGCGAGGTAGTAGGTGACCACCGCCGTCACGAGCAGCACCGCCCCGCCGACGGCCGCCCGCACCCCGGTGACGCCGACCCACGCGCCGTAGGCGAACGCCGCCAGCGCCCACACCGCACTGCTGTTGGCGAGGTTCGCCCACGGGTACGGCAGCGCCACCTGCAGCAGCAGGTCGACCACACCCAGGGCCGCCCCGGCGACCAGCGCCACGAACAGGACGGGGCGCGGACGTCCGGGCGCGAACAGGTCGGTCGGCTCGGGTCGTTGCAGGACGGAGGTCATGCAACGAACGCTAGGGACGCACCCGCGCCGCCGCCTCCACCTGCGGTGCCGGCCACCTCATCCTCACGGCCGGACCTGATCTGCCTCCCAGCCACCCACCTTCCGCAAATTTTGTGTACTCCTGCCGCCTCACGCCGCAAGACAACACAGAATTCGGTCGTGTGGGGTCAGACGGGGCGGTCGTCGGGGGTGCGGTCGTAGAAGAGCCGCTCGACGACCTGGCGGGCGTGGCGGGTGACGCGGCGGTAGTCGTCGACGACGACGCCGGGGTCGCCGTCGGAGTCGGTCTCGGTGGCGAGCAGGGCGAGGACGGGACCGCTGGTCGGCACCTGGTCGCCGGGGGCGTCGCGGACCAGGCGGATCGCGTTGCGCACCCGGGTCGCGAGGCGCCACGCCGCGGCCAGCACGTCGGCGTCGTCGTGGTCGATGAGGCCGGCGGCGACGGCGGCCTGCAGCGCAGCCAGGGTCGAGGTCGTGCGCAACCCGGGGACCTGTGCACCGTGCACCAGTTGCAGCAACTGCACGGTCCACTCGACGTCCGTGAGCCCACCTCGACCGAGCTTGGCGTGCAGGGCGGGGTCGGCGCCGCGCGGCAGCCGTTCGGACTCCACCCGGCCCTTGATGCGCCGGATCTCCAGCACCTGCTCGGGTTGCAGCCCCGCCTCGGGGTACCGGACCGGTGCGACCAGGGCCATGAACCGTTCACCCAGTGCGACGTCGCCCGCGATCGGGCGGGCGCGCAGGAGAGCCTGCGCCTCCCACAGCTCGGACCAACGCTCGTAGTAGACGGCGTAGGAACGCAGGGAGCGCACGACCGGGCCGTCGCGTCCCTCCGGCCGGAGGTCGACGTCCAGTTGCACGGCGGGATCGGGCGACGGCGACGACAGCAGCCGGCGCACGGTCGCGGCGACGCCCAGACCCCACGACACCGCCTCGTGGTCGCCCTCGTCGCCGTCGACCACGAACAGCACGTCGGCGTCGGAGCCGTAGCCGGTCTCCCGGCCACCCAGCCGGCCCATGCCGATGACCGCGAACGGTCGGGCGGGCTCCCCGGCGCGGCGCACCGCCACCGACAGCGCGGCCTGCACGGTGGCGTCGGCGACGTCGGCCAACGCCCGACCGACGGCGTCGACGTCGAGCAGTCCGAGCAGGTCGGCGAAGGCGATGCGCAGCAGTTCCACCCGGCGCAGCCCGCGCACCACCCCGACGGCCGCGACGCCGTCGTCGTCCTCCTTCTGCCGCAGGGCGGCGTCCGAGAAGTTGGCGACCAGCTCCGACCACGCCCGGGGCTCGAGGTCGGCGTCGTCGGCGAGCAGACGCAACGCCTCGGGCGCGCGCACCAACATGGCGGCGACGTAGCGGCTGGCGCCGAGGACGAACGCCAACCGCGACGCCACCTTGCCCTCGTCGCGCAGCAGCCGCAGGTACCAGGGGGTGGTGCCGAGCGCGTCGGAGACCTGGCGGTAGGCGAGCAGGCCGGCGTCCGGGTCGGGGGCGTCGGCGAACGCGCGCAGCAGCACCGGCAGCAGCGCCCGCTGGATCTGCGTCGTCCGGGTGACCCCTCGGGTCAGGGCCTCGAGGTGGGACAACGCCTGTTCGGGACGGGCGAAACCCAACGCGGCCAGGCGGTCGGCCGCCTTGTCCTTGGACAGGCGCAGCTCCTCGCGCGGCAACCGCGCGACCGACTCCAGCAGCGGCCGGTAGAACAACCGCTCGTGCAGGCGACGGACCTCCCGCGCGTGCAGCGCCCACTCGGCGTCGAACACCGCTACGGCGTCACCGCGGTCGTCGGGCCGGAAGCCCATCGCCCGCGCGAGGCCGCGCTTGGCGTCGTGACCCGCGGGCACGGTGTGGGTGCGCTGCATGCGCCACAGCTGCAGACGGTGTTCGGCCACCCGGAGGAATCCGTAGGCGTCGGCGAGGGAAACGGCGTCGTCGCGGCCGATGTAGCCGCCGTCGCGCAGCGCGTTGAGGACCTCGAGGGTCGCCCGCGCCCGCAACGACTCGTCGGTGCGGCCGTGCACCATCGCCAGCAACTGCACGACGAACTCGACGTCGCGCAGCCCGCCCGGGCCGAGTTTGATCTCGCGCGGGGCGATGTCGGACGGCAGGTGCGCGACCACCCGGCGACGCATGGCCCGGACGTCCTTGACGAAGTCGGGGCGTTCGGCGGCGCTCCACACCAGCGGTGAGACCAGGTCCGAGTAGGCGCGACCGAGCTTGTCGTCGCCCGCCGCCGGCCGCGCCTTGAGCAGCGCCTGGAACTCCCACGTGCTGGCCCACCGGGCGTAATACGCCTCGTGCGAGGCGAGGGTGCGCACCAGCGGCCCGTCGCGTCCCTCGGGTCGCAGCGCGGCGTCGACCTGCCAGGCGGCCGCGCCCGCGACCCGCATCATCCCGGCGGCCAGACGCGTGGCCGCGGCGAGCGCGGGTTCGGTCTCGCCGGGCTCGCCGTCGTGCGCACCGGGTTCGGCGACGAAGACGACGTCGACGTCGGAGACGTAGTTGAGTTCGCCGCCGCCGGTCTTGCCCATGGCGATGACCGCGAGCCGGAACGGGGCGGCATCCGCGGCGCCGCTCTCGGCGGACGCCACGGCGAGGCTCGCGGCCAGCACGGCGTCGGCCAGCGCGGTCAACAGGTCGCACACGGTCTCGACGCCGATCTCGGCGGCGAGGTCCCACGCCGCGACGGTCGCGAGCTCGCGCCAGTACGCCTCCCGCAACGCGCGCACCGCGTCCGGCCCGGTGAGCGTGGCGGGTCGCCCGCCGCTGCCGCGCACCGGGTCGGCCGGGTCGGCACCGACGGATCGCACGATGCGCTCGGCCATGACGGCCGCGACGGGCTCGATGGCGGCGACGGACGCGGGCGGCACCTGGCGCAGCGCCGCGATGTCGCCGGGGTGGACCGCGAGGTGCTCGCCCAGGGTGATCGAGGCACCGAGCAAGGACGTCAGCCGTGCGCGGGTGCCCACGTCGTCGACGAGCAGGGACCAGACCAGGTCACGGTCGGCGCCGCCGTCGAGGATCCGTTCCAGGGCGACCAGCGCGAGATCGGGCTCGGCGGCGCGTCCGAGCGCCGCCAGGGCGATGGCGCCGTCGGGGGTGGGTTCACCGCTGTCGCGGTCGAGCACCGGGAGGGCGAGCGTGGCGAGTCGTTCGGCCGCAGCTCCGGGTTCGCGGAAGCCCAGCCGCGCGAGCCGTCCGGACATGGTCCGGCGCGGGTCGGCGGTCTTGCGCGCCGGCGGGGCGCCCGCGCCGGGCTCGCTCACGGTCGAGGGTCACCCGCGAGCGGCAGCGGGCGCCCGTACGGCGCGTCCGGTGGCGTGACCCCGATCCCGCGGGCGGCGTCCGCCTCCGCGGCCAACGCGGCGCGGATCGCCGCCTTGTCACTGATCGGTTCGGCGGTCGACGACGGCACGGTCCGCGCGACGTGCGCCGACGCCGGGTCACGGGCGATGTCGGCGAAGGTCCCGGCGAACGGACGCCACGTCTCCTCGATGTCCTCGAGCAGCCCCAGCGCGGTGGCCTCGACGGCGTCGAGGTCGCGGCCGCTGCGGGTCGCACTGTGCCGCGAGTTCTCCGTCCACTCGCGGACCATGTCGGCGGTGTTCTCGATGTGGAACTGCACGCCCCACGCGACCCGGCCGACGCGGAACGCCTGGGTGGCGCAGCCCGGTGAGCTCATGAGCAACTCGGCGCCCGACGGCAGCCGGGTGACGGCGTCGTCGTGCCACTGCAGGACGTCGGGGGTGATCGGGAGGGCCCGGAACAGCGGATCGCCCGCCGCGGCCTGACGTTTCGCTACCAGGCTGGCGCCGACCTCGGGCCCCTCGGGGTTGCGCTCGACCGTCCCGCCCAGGGCGAGGCCCAGCAGCTGCGAGCCCAGGCAGACGCCGAGCGTGGGCACCTCGCCGTTCACGGCCGCCACGAGCAGGGCCCGCACGTCGGCCAGCCACGGGAACTCGGCGTCGTCGCCCGCGCCCATCCGGCCGCCCATGACGATGAGGGCGTCGAAGCCCGTGAGGTCGGCCGGCAGCGCGTCACCGGCGTACGGCCGCACGACCTGCAGCTCCGCGCCGGAGTCCCGCAACCAGTCACCGAGCCGCGCGACGGGGTCCGCGGCATCGGGTTCGACGACTAGGACCCGCGGTGAGTTGCTCACCGGTCGAGGTTAGCGAGCGGCGTCCGGACTAGAGCGGACCGAGGTAGCGGCGCAGCTCGAACGGGGTGACCTCGGCGCGGTAGTCGACCCACTCGGACTTCTTGTTCCGCAGGAAGAAGTCGAAGACGTGTTCGCCGAGGGTCTCGGCCACGAGCTCCGAGTGCTCCATCACCCGCAGGGCGTCGGCGAGGTTGTGCGGGAGCTCGTCGTAGCCCAGGGCGAGCCGTTCGGAGTCCGACAGCGCCCACACCTCGTCCTCGGCGCCGGGCGGCAGTTCCATGCCCTGCTCGATACCGTCGAGCCCGGCCGCGAGCAGCACGGCGAAGGCCAGGTACGGGTTGCACGCGGAGTCGAGCGACCGCATCTCGACGCGGGTCGAGTTGGCCTTGCCAGGCTTGTACATCGGCACCCGCACCAGCGCGGAGCGGTTGGCGTGGCCCCAGCACACGAAGGTTGGGGCCTCGACCAGCTCGCCGCGCGCCGCGTACCCGAACAACCGCTTGTACGAGTTGACCCACTGGTTCGTGACGGCCGTGATCTCGCGTGCGTGGGCCAGCAGGCCCGCGATGAACGCGCGGGCGGTCTTGGACAGGTTGAGCTCGTCGGTGGGGTCGTGGAAGGCGTTGTGGTCGCCCTCGAACAGCGACAGGTGGGTGTGCATGCCGCTGCCGGGCTGGTGCATGAACGGCTTGGGCATGAAGGTCGCGTTCGCGCCGTGGCCGAGCGCGACCTCCTTCACGATGTGCCGGAAGGTCATGATGTTGTCGGCCGTCGAGAGGGCGTCGGCGTAGCGCAGGTCGATCTCCTGCTGGCCGGGAGCGACCTCGTGGTGGCTGAACTCGACCGAGATGCCGAGGTCCTCGAGCGCCCCGACGGCGTCGCGCCGGAAGTCGTGCGCGCGGTCGTGGCTGGTCATGTCGAAGTAGCCGCCACGGTCGATCGGGGTCGGCTCCGAGCCGTCGCGCGGCATGTCCCGCAGCAGGAAGAACTCGATCTCCGGGTGCGTGTAGAAGGTGAAGCCCTTCTGCGCCGCCTTCGACAACGTCCGCCGCAGCACGTACCGCGGGTCGGCCCAGCTCGGCGCGCCGTCGGGCATCTGGATGTCGCAGAACATCCGGGCGGAGTCGCCGTGCTCCCCCGAACCGCGGGCCGGCAGCACCTGGAACGTGGCCGGGTCCGGACGCAGGATCATGTCGCTCTCGCTGGCCCGGGCGAAGCCCTCGATGGCCGAGCCGTCGAACCCGATGCCCTCGTCGAACGCGCCGTCGAGTTCCGCGGGCGCGATGGCGACGGACTTCAACGTGCCGAGGATGTCGGTGAACCACAGCCGCACGAAGCGGATCTGTCGCTCCTCGACGGTGTGGAGGACGAACTCCTGCTGACGGTCCACGGCGCCAGTGTGTCAGGCGCGCCGTACGGGCGTGTTACGCGCGGGAGACGTGTCTCAGCCGACCGGCAGGGCGCTGCGGGCGATCCACTGGTCCCACGGGACCGTCCAGGAGCCCGAGTTCCACTCCGCGAGGTTCTGCGGCGTGCCCTTGACGTCGACGATGTCGCCCGGGAGCGAGAAGTTGTACATCCACTCGGCGTCGTCGGTCGACAGGTTGAGGCAGCCGTGCGACTCGTCGCTCTGGCCGAGGTTGTTGTTCCACGGCGCGGCGTGGGTGTACTCGCCGTCCTGGCTGATCTTCACGCCGTACTTGACGACGGTGTCGTAGCCCAGCGGGTCGGTCTTCGGCAGGCCGTAGCTCGAGGAGGTCATGCGCACCGTCTCGGCCTTCTGGATCACCATGTGCGGGCCGGAGTTGGTCCACAGCGAGATCTCGGTGCCGTTGCTGGAGGTGAACCGGCCGCCCTGCCCCATCGAGGTCGGCATGGTCCGCACGACCTTGCCGTTCTCGTACACCGTGACGATCTTGGTGGTGTCGTCGGCGATCGAGATGTGCGAGTCGCCGATGACGAACGAGCTGGAGACGTTCTTCTGACCCCAGAGACCCGGGCCGACCTGCACGCCGTAGACGTTCGCGGTGACGGTGACCTTCGTGCCCGGCTTCAGGTAGTCCTTGGTCCGCCACATCATGTTCTGGTCGTCGGTCCAGCTGAACGCGGCGGTCTGCGGCGGCGAGGTGGTGACGGTGACGGCCTTCTGCGCCGCGGCGCGGTCGGTGATCTCCTCGTCCCAGTGGATCTGCAGCGCCTGCCCGACGCCGTAGGTGTTGCCGTCCTGGATCGAGAAGCCGGCGGCCGTGTTGACGTAGGGCAGGGTGAAGTTGGCGGGCTTGACGGTGGTGAAGGTCGACTGCGACGAGGTGGCCTGACCGACGAGGTTGCTGGCCGTGGCGTCGACCGTGTACGTGGTGGCGTAGGCGAGCGGGCCCTTGCTGGTCCAGCTCAGCGAGTCGGCGGCCAGCGCGCCGGGCACCTCGGTGCCGTCGGCGGCGGTGACCACGACCTTGCCGATCATCCCGCCGGTGGTCTTGACGACGATGGGGCTGCCGGGGTTGACCTCGGCGGTGTTCGCCGCCGGGGTGATGGCGAGGGCGGCGGGCGGCGTGGTGGGCGAGGTCCGGGGGGCGGGGGCGGCCGAGGAGGAGGTCGCGCTCGACGCGGCCCGCTGCTGACCCGCGGTGCACCCGGCGAGGGCGAGGGCGAGCACGGAGATCCCGACACCGGCGAGGACGCCGGCGCGACGGGAACCACTCGCACGACGCAGACGAGGGGGGTGGAGCACGTGACGCCCTTCCGCCGCGGACCCGGGCGCCTCGACGGAGATGAGGCTGGCGACCCGGGCACGGGTCGCCTCATGGTAGAGGACGACCACCCTGTTCCGAGGTGTTTCCACGTCACAAAACGGGCATGACAACCGCTCGCTCCCGCCCAGGTGCTCGGACGTCCGAACACCTCGTGGTGAACGCCTCATGACGTCCGTGTTGCGGAGGACCCCCCGAACGGCAACGCTGGTGCTGTCCGCATCACCCACGCCCGGGTACCGGCTCGCCGGACCCGAGGACCCACAGGTGGAGACCGACATGAGCGACGACGCCGCCGCACGCACCGACACGCCGAGTGCACTCCTCGACCCGCCACCCCGTGAACACGCCCCCGTCCTGTACGGCGGCGTCACCTCCCGACGCGTGACCACCTTCGACCTCGCCAAGGCCAAGGCCGCCGGCGAGCGTTGGCCGATGCTGACGGCCTACGACTTCACCACCGCGCGCATCTTCGACCAGGCCGGGATCCCCGTGCTGCTCGTCGGGGACTCCGCCGCGAACGTGGTCTACGGCTACGACACCACCGTGCCGATCAGCATCGACGAACTCCTGCCGTTGGTGCGGGCGGTCGTCCGCGGGACCTCGCGCGCGCTCGTCGTCGCCGACCTGCCGTTCGGCACGTACCGCTCCTCGCCGGAGCAGGCGCTCGCCACGGCCATCCGCTTCATGAAGGAGGGCGGAGCGCAGGCGGTCAAGCTCGAGGGTGGCGCCGAGATCGCGCCGCACATCCGGTTGCTCGTGCAGTCCGGGATCCCGGTCATGGGCCACGTCGGCCTGACCCCGCAGTCGGTCAACACCCTGGGCGGGTACCGGGTGCAGGGCCGCGGCGAGGCGGGCGACCGGCTCGTCGACGACGCCCACGCCGTCGCCGAGGCCGGGGCGTTCTCCGTGGTCCTCGAGGCCGTGCCGGCCGACATCGCCAAGGAACTCACCCACGACCTGGCGGTGCCGGTCGTCGGCATCGGCGCCGGCGTCGAGACCGACGCCCAGGTACTGGTGTGGCAGGACATGGCGGGCTTCGCCCCCGAGGGCGGCCGGACGGCCAAGTTCGTCAAGCAGTTCGCCCACCTCGGCGCCGACCTCACCGACGCCGCCCGCCGTTACGCCGCCGAGGTCCGCGCCGCGACCTTCCCGGCCGAGGAGCACACCTACCGCTGACCCCGTGCCGGGATCGGTCGAACCTGCTGGACCCGTCGGTCAGGATGGGGCCGTGGGTTCCGCCGTCACCGTCACCGATCTGGTCAAGCGCTACAAGGGCCGGCCGACCAACGCCGTCGACGGCGTGAGCTTCGAGGTCGGCGAGCGGGAGATCTTCGGCCTGCTCGGACCGAACGGCGCGGGCAAGTCGACGACGATCGGCGTCCTCACCACCCGGGTCCTCGCCACCTCGGGGCACGCGACGGTCGCCGGTGTCGACGTCGTGGCCGACCCGGTGCGGGCGCGGGCCGGCCTCGCGGTGGTGCCGCAGCGACCCAACCTCGACCGCGAACTCACCGCCGAGCAGAACCTGCTCTTCCACGCGGCGTACCACGGGGTCGGACGCGCCGAACGCCAGGCGCGGGCGAGGGAGTTGCTCGAGCAGTTCGGTCTGGGCGACCGTGGCCGCGACAAGACCGACAAGTACTCCGGCGGCCAGGCGCAACGGTTGATGATCGCCCGGGCGCTCATGCACCGCCCGCAGGTGCTGTTCCTGGACGAACCGTCGACCGGTCTCGACCCGCAGGCCCGGCTGTTCGTGTGGGACCGCGTGCGGGACCTGCGCGACAGCGGCGTGACGGTGGTGCTGACCACGCACGACATGGACGAGGCGACGACGTTGTGCGACCGGGTCGGGATCGTCGACCACGGCAAGATCCTCGCGCTCGACACCCCCGCCGACCTCGTGCGCGCCCTGCCCGGCAGCGGGACGGTCGAACTCGGGGTGCGAGGGGCGGGCGACGACCGACGCCTGGTGCAACAGTTCGGCGAGCTGGCCGACGTCGAACGTGCCGAGGAACTCGGACGCACCGACGACGTCAGCCGCTACCGGCTGTACGTGCGCGGCGACCCGTCGACGCTCCTGGCGCCACTCGTCGGCGTGGTGCAGGCCGAGGGCCTGACGCTCGCCGACGTCGGGCTCGGCGAGCTGACGCTCGAGGACGTGTTCATCTCCATGACCGGGAGGGGCCTGCGGTGACCGTCGTGCCGGAGACGGCGATCCCCTCGCCGTACCGCGTGTTCTGGGCGGTGCTGCAACGCGACCTGTACGTCACGGGACGCGACCTGTGGATCTTCCTCGCCCAGGTGCTGCTGCAGCCGTTGTTCCTGCTGTTCGTCTTCGGCAAGGTGCTGGCGTCGATCGGCGCGACACAGAACGGGTACGGCGATCTGCTGTTCCCGGGGATCGTCGCGCTGACCGCGGTCTTGACCGCCCTGCAGGCGACGGCGCTACCGCTGGTGCTGGACTTCTCCTTCAGCCGGGAGATCGAGGACCGACTGCTCGCCCCGATGCCGGTGATGTGGGTCGGCGTCGAGAAGATCGTCTACGCGGTCTTCCGCGCCCTGGTCGCGACCGCGGTCATCTTCCCGCTCGGTCGCTGGATCATCGGTCCGCTGCCGGTGCACGCCGACGGCATCGTGCTGCTGCTCGTGACGATCCTGCTGGGCTCGGTGCTCGGCTCCGCGCTGGGCATGACGCTCGGGACGTTCGTCCCCGTCAACCGCCTCAACATCCTCTTCGCGCTGGTCGTCACACCGTTGATCTTCACCGGCTGCACGCAGTACCCGTGGCCGTTGCTCGCATCCCTGCGCTGGTTCCAGGTCCTCACGCTCGTCAACCCGCTCACGTACGTGAGCGAGTCCATGCGTGCCGCGTCGATCACCGACGTCCCGCACATGTCCGTGTGGGTCTGCGTGCCGGTCATGGTCGCCTGCACCGTGCTGTTCCTCGTCGTGGGGCTGATCGGCTTCCGGCGCCGCGCGCTGGACTGACGAGACGCAACACGGCGGTCGCCGGAGCGGCGACCGCCGTGATCGTGTCCGAGCCGACGCTGGAAACCGATGGCACCAGCGTCACGGGCTTGCTGGCCACGCGAGGGGACACACGCGTGGAACCCGGGGAGGCGGCTAGGTGACCGCGCGCTTCACGGCGTCGGTGGCCTCGTCGGCCAGCGTGACCGCAGCGGCGGCCACGGTCTCCGCAGTGTGGGCGAGCTTCTGCGCCAACGGGTTGCGGCGACGCTGACCGACCTTGCGGGCGGCGGTGGTCTTGGTCGCCGACGCCGTCTTCTTCGCGGCGGTGACCCGCTTCGCGGCGGTCTTCTTCGCCGCGGTCGCGGTCTTCTTCGCCGCCGTCGCGGTCTTCTTCGCGGCGGTGGCCGTGCTGGCGGCGGTCTTCTTCGCGGCCGTCGCGCGCTTCGCCGCGGTCTTCTTCGCCGCCGTGGCCTTCGTGGCCGCGGTCTTGCGCGCGGGCGTCGCCTTCTTGGCCGCGGTCTTCCTGGCCGTGGTGGACTTCGTGGCCGCGGTCTTGCGCGCCGGCGCCGCCTTCTTCGCGGCGGTCTTGCGCGCGGTGGTCTTCTTCGCCGCGGTGGTCTTCTTGGCGGCGGTGGTCTTCTTCGCGGCCGTGGTCTTCTTCGCGGCGGTGGTCTTCTTGGCCGCGGTCGTCTTGGCGGCGGTCTTGCGAGCCGGCGCCGCCTTCTTGGCGGCGGTGGTCTTCTTGGCGGCGGTGGTCTTCTTGGCGGCGGTGGTCTTCTTCGCCGCCGTGGTCTTCTTCGCCGCCGTGGTCTTCTTCGCTGCCGTCTTCCGGGCGGGAGCCGCCTTCTTCACCGCAGCCTTCTTGGCGGGCGCCGCCTTCTTGGCCGCCGTCTTGCGAGCGGCCGCCTTCTTGGCGGGCGCGGCCTTCTTGGCCGCGGTGCGCTTACGTGGTGCGGTCATGCGATGCCTCCTCGGGGCAACGAACACGCGAGATGTCGAAGACAAGTGGACGATGAGTGACTGACTTCGTCAACACGCCACGCCGCATGATCCACGTCCACACGGCGCCGCGCATCTCGGGAGCGACGACGCTCAGTCGTCCTCCGCGGCTTCCTTCTCGTACTTCTCCTCGCGGTCGGCGATGGTCTTGAGCGCGTGCGACGCTTCGCTCTCGGTCGCGAAAGGCCCGAGCCGATCAGGGGAATCGGTGTTCTCGTACAACTCCGGACGCTCGTGCTTCATGCACCACCACCACGTGCCGTCGAGGTCTGCCACGGTGCGCTCCCATCAGCCGACGCTCGTCACGGTGACGAGCAGGTTCGACTCTTCATACCCGCACCGCAGCACTGCGCCCCGCGTGCGTTGCACGGTGCACCTGTGACGGGCGCGGTCACCACGCGCTGCGCGTGACGCTCCCGGGCGTCCGCTCCCCACGTGAGGCGTGGGGAGCGACGGACGAGTCGACCTGTAAGCCGGGTCCTGTCCCCGCGGTCTCGCGACCGCGGGTGGCGGCCATCCATCTCGGCCTGCCGTCGCCGGCAGGCTCCAGCGGTCCACCCGCAGGCTCGGGCGGGCCGCCCTCGAACGCCTGCGCGGAACGGCTCACGCCGTTCCTTCTCGACCTTGCTCCGGGTGGGGTTTACCGAGCCATCCCGGTCACCCGGGATGCTGGTGGTCTCTTACACCACCGTTTCACCCTCACCGGCCCGGCGAACCGGACCGGCGGTCTGTTCTCTGTGGCACTGTCCCGCGGGTCACCCCGGGTTGCTGTTGGCAACCACCCTGCCCTGTGGAGCCCGGACTTTCCTCGGCGACCCCGGGAACCCGGTCCGAGGACCGCACTCCCGACGTCGACGCGACCGCCCGGTCGGCTCGTCCGCCGCGTGGCAGATCGTACGCAGGTCCTGGGGTCCGGGTCACCTCCCGACCGTGAGGCGGGTGGGTCCGCGCGACGAGGACCTACGCTGCCCCGGTGCCTTCCCTCGACCCCGGCGACGTCGCGGCTCTCGTCGGCGCCGGTCTCGCGGGTGGGTTCGTCAACGCCGTCGCCGGCGGCGGTTCGCTCATCGTGTTCCCCGTGATGGTCGCGTCGGGTCTCGGCACCGTGCCCGCCAACGTCACGAACTCGGTCGCGTTGTGGCCGGGCTACATCGGCAACGTCGCCTCGCTGCGTGACCAGATCGCCGAGCAGTGGCGCTCCGAACGGCGCCGCATCCTCGTGATGTGCGCTCTCGCCGTGCTGGGCAGCATCGGCGGTGCGGTGCTCCTGCTCGTCACCCCCGACTCGGCGTTCGACGCCGTCGTGCCGGTGCTCGTCATCGGGGCGACGCTGCTGCTGGGTTTCGGACCGCGTATCAAGGCGCGGCTCGGCCACGGGGTGACGCGTGACGGTGCGCTCGGTACGGCCGTGGTCCTGGCCAGTGCGTACGGCGGGTACTTCGGTGGCGGTCTCGGCGTCATCCTGCTGGCCGTGCTCGGGCTGACCTACGCCGGCGGCATCCGCGCGCAGAACGCGCTCAAGGCGCTGCTGCAGATCGTGGTGTCGACGGCGTCCCTGCTGGTGTTCGTCGTGGGCGGCCCGGTCGACTGGGCGGTCGTCGGCGTGGTCGCCCCGGCGGCGTTGGTCGGCGGCTACGCGGGCGGTCGCATGACCCGCATGATCTCCGAGACCTGGCTGCGCCGGGTCGTCGTCGTGTTCGGCCTCGCCGTCGGCATCTGGCTGGCGGTCCGCGCCGTGCGGAACGGCTGAACCGTGGCCGAGGTCGTCGGACTGCTGGTCCTCGTCGTGGTCCTGGCCGGGGCCATCCGGCGGCCGTTCGGTCTCAACGAGGCCGTGTTCGGTGTGCCCGCCGCACTGCTGGTGGTGCTGGTCGGGGTCGTCCCGCGCGACGACGCCCTCGACCGGATCGGCAGCCTCACCCCGACCGTCCTGTTCCTCGCGGGCATCCTGGCCTTCGGTCACCTCTGCGCCGAGGAGGGCGTGTTCGACTACCTCGGCGCGGTGACCGGCCGGGCCAGTGGCGGGCGGTCACGACGGCTGCTCCTGCTCACCGTGCTGCTCGCGGCCGCCGTCACCACGGTGCTGACGCTGGACGCCACCGTCGTCCTGCTCACCCCGGTCGTCCTGCGCACCGTGCAACGGTTGGGGGTACGAGGTCGGCCGCACCTCTACGCCTGCATCCACCTCGCGAACGCCGGGTCGTTGCTGCTGCCGGTCTCGAACCTCACCAACCTGCTGGCGTTCGACCGTTCCGGCCTGTCGTTCGGTCGGTTCACCGGCCTGATGCTGCTGCCGTTCCTCGCCGTGGTGCTCCTGGAATGGCTGGCGCTGCGCGTGTTCTTCCGCTCCGACCTGCCCGCCGGCGGCGACGCGGACGTCACGGTGCCGCCGGTCCCCCGCTACGCCCTCGGGGTGCTCGGCGTGACCGTCGTCGGCTTCGTCGTCACCTCGGCCGTCGACGTGCCACCGGCCTGGGCGGCGCTCGGCGGGGTGCTGCTGCTCGGCGTCCCCCGTCTCCTACGCCGCCGCACCACCGCGGTGAAGATCGTTGCAGAGGCCAACATCGGCTTCTGCTTGTTCGTCCTCACGCTCGGCGTGGTCGTCGACGCCGTCACCCGGCACGGACTCGGCCAGTGGCTCGGCGACTTCCTGCCGGACGCCTCGGGCGACCTCGCGACCCTGCTGCTGCTCGCCGCGGTCTCGGCCGTGCTCGCCAACCTCGTGAACAACATCCCGGCGACCCTGGTGATGGTCGGGCTCACCGCCGGCCACCCCGCCGCGGTCCTCGCGGTCCTGCTCGGCGTCAACATCGGGCCGAACCTCACCTACGTCGGGTCACTCGCGACCCTGCTGTGGCGGCGTCTGCTGCCCGACGACGAACGGCCGGGGGCGGTGCAGTTCCACCTGCTGGGCGTCCTGTCGGTGCCCGTGGTCCTGGTCGTCGCCACCACCCTGCTCTGGGTGTCGACGCTCGTCCTGCTCTAGACGTCCCGCTCCGGGCGTCCTGCTCCGAGCGTCGTGCTCCGGACCTCCTGCTCCGGGCCGCCCGAGCCGCTACAGCCCCGAACGTTCCGTCCGGATCAGGATGCGGCGGCAGTTCTCACAGCGGACGACGTCGTCGGGCGCGGCGTCACGGATCTTCGCCAGCTCGCTGCCGGCGAAGTCGATGCGGCAGCCCTCGCAACGGCGGTGGGCGACCTCGGCCGCGCCGACCCCGCCGTTGGACGCGGCGATCTTCTCGTAGAGCGCGAGCAGGTCCGCGGGCAACTTCGCCGCGACGCTGCCGCGGTCGGCGGTGCGGTGGGCGAGGTCGGCGTCGATGGTCGCGAACGCAGCGTCCCGCGACGTGGTCAACCGGCTCACCTCGTCGTCGATCTCACCGCGGTCACGGCGGGCGAGGCCGAGCTCCTCCTCGACCCCCTCGCGCTGCTCCATGAGCTCGAGCAGTTCGTCCTCGAGTCCGGACTGCCGGCGCCCGAGGGACTCGATCTCGTGCTGCAGCCGCTCCAGTTCCTTGCCGGGCATGCCGCCCGCCGTCAGCCGTTCGTTGTCACGCGTCGTGCGGGTGCGGACGGTGTCGACGTCCTGCTCCAGGCGGCGCTGGGCGTCGTCGAGCTCGTCGGCACGGACCTGCACCTCGGCGGCGCGGGTCTGCAGCAGACGCGCCCGTTCGGCACACCGGGCGAGCTGCGCGATCTCCGGCAGCGTCGCCCGGCGGTGCCGCAACTGCGCGATCGCGGTGTCGACGCTCTGCAGGTCGAGCAGCGTGAGCTGCGCGGCGGGATCGGCCTTCACGAACGGAGCTCTTTCACGTGCGGGCCTCCACGGCGGTCGGTGACGGGCGGTGCACCGTCCACGGGTCGGTGACGATCGTGCTGACGTGCACGTCGAGCCTGCCACCGAACCACACGCGCATCTGCTCCGCCAGCACCGGGAGCCACGGCCACTCGGTCGCCCAGTGTGCGGCGTCGACGAGCGCCATCGCCCCCGGGCCCACCTCGGTGGTCGCCTCGGAGGTCACGTGGTGCTTCAGGTCGGCGGTGAGGTACACGTCCGCGCCGGCCGCACGCGCGACGTCGATCTCCGACGCCCCGGAACCGCCGCACAGGGCAACGGTCTCCACGGCGCGGTCGGGGTCGCCCGCGCCGCGGACACCCCAGCTGGTCGCCGGCAGGGTCGAGGCGACCAGGTCCACGAAGCCCGCGAGCGTCGTCGGCGTGGGCAACCGGCCGACCCGACCCAGCCCACGGCGGCCCGGCTCGCCGACCTGCTCGACCACGGCGAAGGCGGGCTCCTCGTAGGGGTGCGCCGCGCGTAGGGCCCGCACGACCTCCGCTCGCACCGCACGCGGCACGGCCAGCTCCAGCCGCGTCTCCTCCACGGTCTCCTGCACGCCTACCGCACCGACAGCGGGAGCGGCGCCGGCCAGCGGACGGAAGGTGCCGAGACCGTCGGACCGGAAGCCCGCCCGGTCGTACCGGCCGAGCCGGCCGGCGCCGGCCGCGGTGAGCGCCTCGAACAGGGCGTCGGCGTCGGTCCGCGGCACGTACACCGTGAGCTGGTCCAGGACGGGGTCCGTTGCAGGAAGCAACGGTCGGGTGTCGCGCAACCCCAGGACGTCGGCGAGGGCCTGGTTGACGCCGTCGGGTGCGACATCGGCGTTGGTGTGCGCGTTGAACAGCGCGACACCCGCGCGGATCGCGTCGTGGACCACGTCGCCCTTGCCGCCGGTCCGGGCGACGCTCGTGACACCGGACAGCAGCAACGGGTGGTGCGTGACGACCAGTCCGGCGCCCCGCTCCACCGCCTCGACCACGACCGGTGCGACCGGGTCGACGGCCAGGACGACGGCGGACACCGGCGCCGCCGGGTCGCCCACCGCGAGACCGACCGAGTCCCACGACTCCGCCCACCGCGGCGGCAGGTGGGTCTCGAGCTCGGTGACGACCTCCCCGACCGTGAGGGGCGGGGTCGAGGTCACCCCGACGACGCTACCGGGACCGGCCCCAGAGCCAGAACAGTCCGACCGGGGTCCACGAGCACCGCAGCGGGAACCCCAGGCGGGTCACGGCCAGCGCCCCGTCGACCGCGCACGGGGTGAACGGGTTCGCGACCGGCACCGGCGGCGGGCCGGGCGGCGGCTTCGGCGGGTTCGCCGGCTTCGGCGGGGCCGGCTTCGGCGGGTCCGGGGGGTTCGGTGGCGGCTTCGGCCGGTTCGGGGTCGGGGTCGGCTCCGGCGTGCGCGGCGGCGCCGCCGGGGTCGCCTCCGAGCCGGGGGTCGGACGCGACGACGGCGAGCCGGCGGAGGCGGCACCCCCGCCGGGGGACGAGACACCGGGCGTCGACGCCGGCAGGCCCGCTTCGTCGTGGCCGGCGGCCGGAGGGTTCGCACCGGCGGTCGCGAGGTCCGCCTCGCCGACCCCGACCGCCCGAGCCGGGGCGGGCCGCACCGCAGCTACCGCGGCACGACGACCGGTGGAGGCGGCCGGTGCGGAGGTGGAGGGCGTGGCGCTCACCAGGGGCGCCGCGGCCTGGACGGTCGTCGCCGCGTCGGCGTCGGCGGGAACGGCACCGGGCAACGTCAGCACCACCACGGCGAGGACCACCACGGCGGTCCACGCGGCGGCACCGGCGGTGAGCCAACGACGTCCGTGCCCCGGACGCGACGCGCCGGCCCACACCATCGCGACGCCGAGCGGCGGCAGGAGCAGCAGCGACGGCGCGAGCCAGCGGCGACGGTGTCCGCTCAGCCACGACCGGACCAGCACGTGGGTGCGCCACCACCGCGACGTCGTGGGCGCCTCCGACAGCGCAGGGCGCTGCGCGGTCGGCAGCAGCCGGGAACCGGGCACGTGAACGGGTCTTCTCTCGGGGGTTCGTCCGTCGGGGTGGACGTGATCTTGTCGCCCCCCCGACGACCCGGTGCAAGCTGCTGGGCCCGACCTCGGTCACACGGCGGCCCGCCAGACTGGTACGAACGGTGCGGATCGGGCGTCGACGCCTCGCCCCCACCGGCGGATCCCCCGATCCGGCGGTGGGGCGAGGCGGACGCGCGTACGGCGCGAGGCGCCGTACCCCCGATGCGGGCGTCACCCCCGTGACCCCGCGGTGTCGACCTGTTCCCCCGAACCGGCCGACGGAAAGTAGTTACCCAGGAAGCGAGTTGCGTAACCGTCCGACTCGAAGAACTTTCCCCGACCCCGGACCTGCCCCGGACGTGCGACGGCGCCTCCGGTCGTCGGGGGCACGTCCGGAGGCGCCGCGTCGGAGTATCAACCAGAGGTGAAGCCCCTGCCAGTCGGCACGGGCGACCGGTCACGCGAGCCCCACACGAACCCGCCCAGGCGGGACGAACCGGCCCGCGGCCGGGCGCCCGGTGGCCACGGCCGGGCGCCACGGGCCCGCGGCCGGGACCTCGGTGCGGTGGGCGCTGACGGGTTCGAACCGCCGACCGCTCGGGTGTAAGCCGAGTGCTCTACCGCTGAGCTAAGCGCCCGCCCGCGACGGGTCGCGAACCGCGTCAGGCTACCGGCCGGTCCCCACGCGACCCGGCCGTATCGTGGGGGCGTGCGGCGACTCGTGCGAGACCTCGCGTCCTCGCGCTACGCGGCGCTCACGCTGCTCATGGTCGTCATCGCCGTGGTGTGCGTCGTGGCCGGGACGTGGCAGGTGTTCCGGTACGACGGCAAGCACCTGGCCAACGACGACCTGCGCGCGAACGCCCGCGACGCCCCGGCACCGGTCGCGTCGGTGCTGCCGCTCGTCGGCGCGGGCGCCGCCCCCGGGCAGGACGCGATCGAGTTCCGTCCCGTCACCGCGACGGGGGTCTACGACCTCGACGACCAACTGCTCGTCCGCCGGCAGCAGGTCGACGACCGCAACGGCTACTTCGTGCTCACGCCCCTGCGCACCACCGCCGGCCCGGTGCTGCTGGTCGTACGTGGTTTCGTCGCCGACACCACCCTCGACCGGGCCCCCACCGACGTCCCCACCCCGCCCGCCGGCACGGTCACGGTCACGGCCCGCACGCAGGCGAGCGACACCGGCGACGACAAGTTCCGCGCCCTGGGCAACGGTCAGGTCGACCTGGTCAACGCGACGTCGGCCGCGGACCGCCTCGGCACCGACGTCTACGCGGGCTACGCCGAACTCGAGGGCGGGCAGGCGGGGACGGCCGGGTTGACCGCCATCCCCGCGCCCGACCTGTCGAACCCCGCGGGCGGCGCGTTCGAGCTGCAGCACCTGGCCTACATCGTGCAGTGGTACCTGTTCGCGGGCCTCGCGCTCGCGGCCCCGGTCGTCATGGTCCGGACCGACCGCAAGCGCGCCGCGGACGACGCCGCCGCACGCGAGCAGGAGGCCGAACGCAACCGGGCGCAGCGCAAGCCCGGCGCCGACCTGTTGCCGGTCAACCCGAGCCGGCCCCGCGCACCGAGCGCCGAGGAGCGGTTGGCCGAGCGTTACGGGCGGTGACCGCAGCCGACCGGTCCCCGGGATGGGACGCGACGGCTCAGGCCAGCGCGTCGACGGCGTCGAGCCAGGCGCGCGGGTCGCGGGAGTGCCCGGCGCCGTAGCGCTCGACGAACCGGATGACGCCGTCGCGGTCGACGAGGAACGTGCCGCGCGTGGCGATACCGGCGGTGTCGTCGAAGCAGCCGTACGCGCTCGCCACCGCACCGTGCGGCCAGAAGTCGGCGAGCAGCGGGAACTCGAACCCGTACTGGTCGGCGAAGACCCGGTGGGTGGGCACCGAGTCGACGCTCACGGTGACGACCTGGACGGCGGGGGTGCTGAAGGCGTCGATCGCGACCTGGATGCCGGTGAGTTCGCCCGAGCAGATCCCGGTGAACGCCAACGGGTAGAAGACGACCAGGACGGCCTTCTCGCCGCGGTACTCCGACAGCGTGACGATCTCGTTGTTCTGGTCGCGCAGGGAGAAGTCCGGCGCGAGGTCCCCGACGTTCGGGCCGACCACCGCGGCGGTGTCGGCCGGTGCGGCCGTCACCGCCCGCCCTTGCCCGCCCGGGCGCGACTCGCGAGCTTCGCGGCCGACCAGTCCGAGCCGACCATGGCGTTCGAGGTCTGGGTCAGGCCGGCGATGGGGGCGGCCTCGGAGATGTCCGAGGGCTCGACGTACCCGGCCTGGCCGCGCCGCGGCGTCAGCAGCCAGATGAAGCCTTCGTCGGCGAGAGGGGCGATCGCGTCGACGAGATCGTCGACCAGGTCGCCGTCGCCCTCACGGAACCAGAGCAGGACGACGTCGACGACCTCGTCGGAGTCCTCGTCGAGCAGTTCCTCGCCGATGACGTCCTCGACGTCGTCACGGAACTCGTGGTCGACGTCCTCGTCGTAACCCAGTTCCTGCACGATCGTGCCGGGCTTGAAGCCCATGCGCGCGGCGGCACCCGTCGGCGTCGTCACGGAACAGCCTCACTCCTCGTACCCGGGCGCGTCCGACCGGGGCGGTCGCGTCGTCGGGTAGTCCACCACATCCACCTCCCGGGGCCAACCGGTGGCAGGGCACGACACGGGTGCACAGGTGCTCGTTGTCACAGCGCGCGGACGATGGAGGACACTGGTGGAGTGACGCGCGACCGCTTCTCGATCATCACCGACGGCCTTCCCACCCAGCTCCCGGACATCGATCCGGAGGAGACGCGGGAGTGGCTCGAGTCGTTCGACGCCGCGCTCGACGCGGACGGCCGGACCCGGGCCCGGTTCCTCATGCTCAAGCTGCTCGAGCGGGCCCGTGAACGGCAGGTCGGCGTCCCGGCGCTGCGCAGCACCGACTACATCAACACCATCCCGCCCGAGCGCGAACCGTGGTTCCCCGGTGACGAGGACATCGAGCGCCGCATCCGCGCCTACATCCGGTGGAACGCGGCCGTCATGGTCTCGCGGGCCAACAAGATGGTCGGCGTCGGCGGCCACATCGCGACGTACGCCTCGGCGGCCTCGCTCTACGAGGTGGGCTTCAACCACTTCTTCCAGGGCAAGGACCTCGCCAGCGGCATGGGCGACCAGGTCTACTTCCAGGGCCACGCCGCGCCGGGCATCTACGCCCGCGCCTTCCTCGAGGGCCGGCTCACCGAGACCCAACTCGACGGCTTCCGCCAGGAGAAGTCCAAGGCGCCGAACGGGTTGTCGTCCTACCCGCACCCGCGGCTCATGCCGGAGTTCTGGGAGTTCCCGACCGTGTCGATGGGCCTGGGCCCGATCAGCGCGATCTACCAGGCCCGCTTCAACCGCTACCTCGACGCCCGCGGCATCGCCGACACGAAGAACTCGCACGTGTGGGCGTTCCTCGGCGACGGCGAGATGGACGAGGTCGAATCGCTCGGTGCCATCGGGGTCGCGGCCCGCGAGGAGCTCGACAACCTCACGTTCGTCGTCAACTGCAACCTGCAACGGTTGGACGGTCCGGTCCGCGGCAACGGCAAGATCATCCAGGAGCTGGAGAGCTACTTCCGCGGCGCCGGCTGGAACGTCATCAAGGTCGTGTGGGGCCGCGACTGGGACCCGCTGCTCGCGGCCGACGGCAGCGGCGTGCTGGTCAACCAGATGAACAACACCCCGGACGGTCAGTTCCAGACCTACACGGTGGAGTCCGGCGCGTACATCCGCGACCACTTCTTCGGCGGCGACCCGCGGCTGCGCAAGATGGTCGAGGGCATGAGCGACGACGAGCTGCGCAAGCTCTCGCGCGGCGGCCACGACTACCGGAAGGTCTACGCGGCGTTCCAGGCCGCGCGCACCCACACCGGGCAGCCGACCGTCATCCTCGCCAAGACCATCAAGGGCTGGACGCTGGAGAGCTTCGAGGGCCGCAACGCGACCCACCAGATGAAGAAGCTCACCGTGGCGGACCTGAAGGCCTTCCGCGACCGGCTCTACATCCCGCTCACCGACGCCCAGCTCGAGGCCGACCTCGCGCCGTACTACCACCCGGGCGAGAAGAGCGACGAGATCGCGTACATGAAGGAACGCCGGGCGGCACTGGGCGGCTACCTGCCCAAGCGCGTCGTGCGCGCGAAGCCGTTGCCGAGCCCGGCCGACAAGCTGTTCGAGGAACTGCGGCAGGGCTCGGGCAAGCAGCAGGTCGCCACCACCATGGCGACGGTCCGGCTGTTCAAGGACCTCATCAAGGACAAGGAGATCGGCAAGCGCTTCGTGCCGATCATCCCCGACGAAGCGCGCACGTTCGGTCTGGACTCGATCTTCCCGACGGCCAAGATCTACAGCCCGCACGGGCAGGAGTACGACGCCGTCGACCGCGAGTTGTTGCTGTCGTACAAGGAGTCCAAGACCGGGCAGATCCTGCACGAGGGCATCAGCGAGGCGGGTTCGGTGGCCTCGCTGATCGCGGCCAGCACCGCGTACTCCACGCACGGCGAGCCGATGATCCCGTTCTACATCTTCTACTCGATGTTCGGGTTCCAGCGCACCGGCGACCAGTTCTGGCAGATGGCGGACCAGCTCGGCCGGGGGTTCGTCCTCGGCGCCACCGCGGGCCGCACCACGCTGACCGGCGAGGGCCTCCAGCACGCCGACGGCCACTCGTTGCTGCTGGCCTCGGCCAACCCCGCGGTCGTCGCCTACGACCCGGCGTTCTCGTTCGAGATCGCGCACATCGTGAAGGACGGCCTGCGCCGGATGTACGGCGTCGGGTCAGACGGCCAGCTCGGTGAGGACGTCTTCTACTACCTCACGATCTACAACGAGCCGATGAACCAGCCGAAGGAGCCGGAGAACCTCGATGTCGAGGGACTGCTGAAGGGTCTCTACCTGTACTCCCCCGGCATGCAGCACGAGGGCCGTCCGCGCGCCCAGTTGCTCACCTCGGGCGTCGGGATGGGCTGGGCGCTCGAGGCCCAGCGGCTGCTCGGCGAGGACTGGGGCGTCGACGCCGACGTGTGGTCCGCGACCTCGTGGAACGAGCTGCGCCGCGAGGCCGTCGAGTGCGAGCAGGCCAACCTGCTGAACCCGGCCGACCCGCCGCAGGTGCCGTACGTGACCCAGGCGCTCGAGGGTGTGAGCGGTCCGGTCGTGGCGGTGTCGGACTGGATGCGTGCGGTCCCCGACCAGATCTCGCGGTGGGTACCGGCCGACTACACCTCGCTCGGCACCGACGGGTTCGGCTTCGCCGACACCCGCGGGGCGGCCCGCCGGTTCTTCCACGTCGACGCGCCGTCGATCGTGGTCGCCGTGCTGGAGCAGTTGGCGAAGCGCGGCGAGGTCAAGGCCGAGGCGCCGGTCGAGGCCATCGCGAAGTACGACCTGCTCGACGTCGCCGCCGCCGGCACCGGCAACCAGGCGGGCGGCGACGCCTGATCCACCCGCTCCTCCCGGACCTCGGCGTCGTGGTGACGCCGGGTCCGGGAGGATCGCGGACTACCTCGCCGACGCCGGCGCCATGGCGGTCGGGTAGCGCTCGCCCCGGACGCGGTCGGCGAGGTCGGCGAGGGCGGTGAGCGCCTCGTCGTCGAGGCGGACGTCGACCGCAGCGGTGTTCTGCTCCAGCCAGCGGCGGCGCTTGGTGCCGGGGATCGCGACGCTGCCCGCCACCCCCAGCCGCCCGGTCTGGGCCGCGACCCAGGCCAACGCCACCTGCGCCGGTTCCACCCCGAGTCGGGCCGCCTGCTCCTTCACCACGGCCGCCAGGGCGAGGTTGGCCCGGCCCGCCTCGCCGGCGAAGCGCGGGTTGGCGGCACGGAAGTCGCCGTCGGTGAGGTCCGCCGGGTCGACGGTCGCGGTGAGGAAGCCGCGCCCGAGCGGGCTGTAGGGCACCAACCCGATGCCGAGCTCGGCGAGCGTGGGGGTGACGGCCTCGACGCCGCGCTCCCACAAGGAGTACTCGCTCTGGACGGCGGTCACGGGGTGCACGGCGTGGGCGCGGCGCAGCCGGTCCGCCGAGATCTCGGAGAACCCGATCGCGCGCACCTTGCCCTCGGTGACCAGTTCGGCCATGGCGCCCGCGGTCTCCTCGATCTCCACGTCCTGCGGCGGGCGGTGGGCGTAGTACAGGTCGACGTGGTCGACGCCCAGACGCAGCAGCGACGCGTCGATCGCGCGTCGCACGTAGGCCCGCGAGCCGCGGATGCGGCGGGCGTCGTCACCGCCGCTGCGGTCGATGCCGAACTTGGTGGCCAGCTGGACCTCGTCGCGCCGCCCGGCGATCGCGCGTCCGACCAGCACCTCGTTGTGTCCCGAGCCGTAGACGTCGGCCGTGTCGAGGAACGTGACCCCGAGCTCGAAGGCCCGGTGGATCGTCGCGATCGACTCGTCCCAGTCGGTCGGGCCGTAGTACTCGCTCATGCCCATGCAGCCCAGGCCCTGGGCCGAGACCTCGAGACCGGCAGCGCCGCTCCCCAGCGTGGTGCGTTCCATCGTCATGCTCCTTCGCCCGGTCCGCGCACGGTCCGGCGGTAGTTGTCGATCTTGAAGTCCAGCAGCTCGAGACAGGCCTGCTGGGCGGCGATCTGCTCCCTGACCTGCTCGCGGTGGGCGACCAGCAGCTCGAGCCGCTCGGCGTACCCCGCCCCGCTGCGCACCAGTTCCGCGTACTCGCGCATCTGCGCCACCGGCATGCCGGTCTCTCGCAGCTTGGTGAGCAAGCGCAGCCACTCGACGTCCGTGGCGCTGAAGCGGCGTCGGCCGTCCGAACCCCGCGCGACCCGGTCGAGCAGCCCGATGCGCTCGTACCAGCGCAGCGTGTGGTCGGTGAGGCCGACCAGCTCGGAGACCTCCCGGATCGAGAGGTGGGGTGGGGGCTCGGGACTGACGGCCGTCGCGGGTGCGGTCACGTCTCCACGCTAGGAGTTGGAGCGCACTCGAACGCAAGGCGCCCGTGACGCGTCAGCCCGGGCGGTGCCAGTGGTCGGCGGTCCAGGCCAGCAGGTCGTCGGCCGACCAGGTGTCGACGACCCGCTCCGCCGGCACCTCGCACTCGGCGGCGCGGGCCGCGCCGTACGCCTGCCAGCCGAGCTGGCCGGGCGCGTGGGCGTCGGTGTCGATGCTGAACAGGCACCCGGCGGCCACGGCGTCGCGCAGGATCCGGCGGGGCGGATCGAGGCGCTCCGGTCTCGAGTTCACCTCGACGGCCACACCGAACCGCTCGCACGCGGCCAGCACGACCTCGTGGTCGAAGGTCGACTCCGGACGCGTGCGGGTGCCCGCGACCATCCGCCCGGTCATGTGGCCGAGGACGTCGGTGTGCGGGTTGGCCACCGCCGCCACCATGCGCGGGGTCATCTCCTCCGACGGGCTGCGCAGGAGACTGTGCACGGACGCGACGACGACGTCGAGACGGTCGAGCAGGTCGTCGTCCTGGTCCAGCGAACCGTCCTCGAGGATGTCGACCTCGATGCCGGTGAGCAGCCGGAACGGCGCGAGGGTCTCGTTGACCTCGGCCACGACGTCCAACTGCTCGAGCAGCCGCTCACGGGTGAGGCCGTTCGCCACCTTCAACCGCGGCGAGTGGTCGGTCAGGACCATGTACTCGTGGCCGAGGGCCTTGCCGGCACGGGCCATCTCGAGGATCGGCGACCCACCGTCGGACCAGTCGGAGTGGGTGTGGAGGTCGCCACGCAGCGCGTCGAGCAGAGCGCGGCCGGGGCCGGGGTCGGGGTCCTCGGAGGACTTCTCGAGCTTGGCCAGGTAGTCGGGGAGCCTGCCGGCGACCGACTCGGTGACCACCGCGGCGGTGGTCTTGCCGATGCCGGCGAGTTCCTGCAACGTGCCGGCCGCGACCCGGGCCGCCACCTCACCCGCGGGCAGGCCCGCGATCGTGGTCGCGGCCGAGCGGAACGCCCGCACCCGGTACGTGGGCTGGGCGTCGCGTTCGAGCAGGAACGCGATGCGGTCGAGGTCGTCGACCGGGTCGCGGGGGTCGGGCACGGCCCGAACCTACCCAGCCGTCGGCGGCACCGACCTGCTCGTCCCTACTCGTCGGTAGCGGGGCGTGGTTGGGTGCGCCCCGGTCGGTGTAGGAGACTGGCGGGGTGATCGCGATCGTCGCCCCGGGTCAGGGCGCCCAGTCCCCCGGCATGCTCGCGCCGTGGCTGGAGCTCCCGGGCATGCGCGAACGGGTCGAGCACGCCGCCGACCTCGTCGGCCTCGACCTGGTCCGGCTCGGTACCGAGGGCAGCGCCGAGGAGATCACCGACACCGCCGTCACGCAGCCGCTGCTGGCCGTCTCGGCCCTGCTCACCGCCCGCGCGCTCGGTCTGCTCGACGGCCGCCCGGAGGGTGACACCGAGGTGGTGGTCGCGGGCCACTCCGTCGGCGAACTGCCCGCCGCCGCCGTCGCCGGTGCGCTGACCAGCGACGACGCCGTGCGCTTCGCCGCCCGCCGCGGCGCGGCGATGGCCGCCGCGTGCGCGCTCGCCCCCAGCACCATGGCCGCCGTGCTCGGAGGCGACCCCGAGGACACCGTCGCCGCCATCGAGAAGGCAGGCGCGGTGGCCGCCAACCGCAACGGCGCCGGCCAGATCGTCGCGGCCGGGTCGAAGGAGTCCATCGAGGCCCTGGTCGCGGATCCGCCCGCTGGCGCCCGGGTGCGCCCGCTGGCGGTCGCCGGCGCGTTCCACACCGAGTACATGACGCCCGCCGCGACCCAGCTGCGGACGTGGGTCGACACCGGCGAACTCGTGGTCACGGACCCGCGCCGACCGATGCTCTCCAACCTCGACGGCGAGACGGTTGCAGACGGCAACGATCTGCTCCGCCGGCTCGTCACGCAGGTCGACCACCCCGTGCGCTGGGACCTCTGCATGGAGGCCATGGCTGCGCGAGGCGTCACGACGTTGATCGAACTCGCGCCCGGCGGCACCCTCACCGGTATCGCCAAGCGCGCCATGAAGGGCGTCGAACTCGTGCCCGTCAAGTCGCCGGCCGATCTGGACGCCGCGCGTGCCGCCCTCACCTCGGGGAGTTCCTCGTGACCGAACTGCAGCAGTCGCCGACGGTTCCGGGGACCCGCATCCTGGGCCTCGGTCACTATCAGCCGTCGCAGGTCGTCACCAACGACGACCTCGTGGCCCGTGGCGTCGACACCAACGACGAGTGGATCCAGAGTCGGGTCGGGGTCCGCGAACGCCGGTTCGCCGCGCCGGACGAGACCGTGGTGGACATGGCCGAGGCGGCCGGCGCCAAGGCGCTCGCCGCGAGCGGCGTCGACCCGACCGAGGTCGACCTGGTCATCGTGGCGACCTGCACGATGACGTCGGTGGTGCCCAACGCCGGCCCGCAGGTGGGCGACCGCCTGGGGCTCGGCAAGCCCGCCGCGTACGACCTCAACGCCGGGTGCGCCGGGTTCGCGTACGCGCTGAACCAGGCCTCCGCCTCGGTGCAGGCCGGCCTCGCGCGGAACGCGTTGGTCGTGGCCTCCGAGCGGTTCTCCGGGTGGCTGGACTTCGACGACCGCACCACGTGCGTGATCCTGGGTGACGGTGCGGGCGCGGCCGTCGTCGGGCCGTCCGAGACCCCGGGCGTCGGTCCGGTGGTCTGGGGCACCGAGGGCGACAAGGCCAACACCATCTGGATCGACGAGAAGACCCGCTTCTTCGGCCAGGAGGGGCAGGCCGTCTTCCGCTGGGCGACGTCGGCGATCCCGCCGCTCGCCCTCGAGGCGTGCGCCCGGGCCGGCGTCGACCCCCGCGACCTCGCGGCGTTCGTCCCGCACCAGGCCAACAAGCGGATCATCGACCTCATCGCCAAGAAGCTCGACACCCCCGACCTGCTGGTCGCGCGCGACATCGAGGTCTCCGGCAACACGTCGGCCGCCTCCATCCCGCTCGCGTTCAGCAAGCTGGTCGAGCGCGGCGAGATCCCCGAGGGGGCGCCGGTCCTGCTGGTCGGCTTCGGCGCCGGGCTCTCCTACTCCGCGCAGGTCGTGCTGGCTCCCTGATCCCGCCGACCCACCTGACCCACCCCAACCCCGCACCATCCACCGCACCACCCGACGGAAGGACACCCCACATCGTGGCCACCACCGAAGAGATCCGCGCCGGACTCGCCGAGATCCTGAACGAGGTCGCCGACGTCGACGCCGCCGACGTCACCGACGACAAGAGCTTCACCGACGACCTGGACGTGGACTCGCTGTCGATGGTCGAGGTCGCCATGGCGGCCGAGGAGAAGTTCGGCGTCAAGATCCCCGACGACGAGCTGCCCAAGCTCAAGACCGTCGGCGACGCCGTCGGCTACATCGAGTCCAACGCCTGATCCGCACCGTTCCCCGGGAGTGACACCGTGACCGCACTGCGAACCGACGAGATCGTCGTCACCGGCCTCGGGGTGACCTCTCCGCTCGGCGGGGACGTCGCCTCGACGTGGGAGGCGCTGCTCGCCGGCCGGTCCGGCGTCGCCGCCCTGACCGATCCGTGGGTCGACGACATCGCGGTCAAGATCGGCGCCCGGATGGCGGTCGACCCGGCGACCGTCATCCCGCGGGTGCGAGCGCGGCGTCTCGACCGCGCCCAGCAGGCGGCCCTGGTGGCCGGACAGCAGGCGTGGAACGACGCCGGCTTCAAGGATCTCGCCGTCGACAACGGCCTCGACCCCGAACGGGTCGCGGTCGTGGTCGGCACCGGCATCGGCGGGGTCACGAGCCTGATCGACCAGCACGACATCATGCTCGCCAAGGGCGCGCGCGGCGTCTCGCCACTGCTGATCCCGATGGACATGCCGAACGGGCCGGCGGCGTACGTCGGCCTCGCGGTCGGCGCCAAGGCCGGCGTCTTCACCCCGGTCAGCGCGTGCGCCTCCGGCGCCGAGGCCATCGCCTACGGCCTGGACCTGCTGGCGCTCGACCGCGCCGACGTCGTCCTGGTCGGCGGCACCGAGGCGTGCATGCACCCGCTGACCATCAGCGGTTTCGCGCAGATGCGGGCGATGTCGACCCGCAACGACGAGCCCGAGCGCGCCTCGCGCCCGTACGACTCCGGCCGCGACGGCTTCGTCCTCGGTGAGGGCGCCGGCATGCTCGTGCTGGAACGTCGTTCCGACGCCGAAGCCCGCGGCGCCACCCCCTACGCCGTCCTCGCCGGCGCCGGCATGACCGCCGACGGCTACGACATCGTGCAGCCCGACCCCGAGGGCACCGGGCAGATGCGCGCGATGCGGATGGCCATCGAGCGTTCCGGCGTCGCGCTGTCCGACGTCGTACACGTCAACGCCCACGCCACCTCCACCCCCGCCGGTGACATGGCCGAGGCGAAGGGCATCTCCCGCATCCTGGGCGACGCCACCGTGGTGTCGGCGACCAAGTCGATGACCGGCCACCTGCTCGGCGCCGCCGGTGCGTTGGAGTCGGTCGCGACCGTCCTCGCCGTCCGCGACGACATCGTCCCGCCGACCATCAACCTCGACGACCCGGACCCCGCCCTCACGGTCGACGTCCCGCGCGAGGCCCGGAAGATGTCCGTGCCCGCCGCGATCAACAACTCGTTCGGTTTCGGCGGCCACAACGCCTCCCTGCTGTTCCGCAAGGCCTGACCGTGTTCCGCACGGCCTGATCGTGTTCCGCGCACGGCCTGATCGTGGGCCGCACGGCCTGATCGGACCCTCGGGCGTCGATCGCCGATGCCCGCTCGACTCGCTCAGAGCTTGCACCGTTCCCGCGGTGCATCCTCTGAGCGCGTCGGGCAGGCAATCGCTCAAGGCCAGCTGGGGCCGGCGGCTCCGATGGTCTCGTGACGCGCGGGAACTGTCAGACGTCCGGTCCAGAGTCGTGCCATGGACGACGACCACGTGGGTGACGCTGCCACCGACCCCGCGGACGACGACCCCGAGTGGCTCGAGCCGGAGGACCTGACCGACGAGGAGCTGGGCGTCGGTGTACCGGCGGACCCGGCGCGCGTGGCGGCGTACCACCGCACCGTGCGCGAGCGGGCACAACGCTTCCGCCACCTGCCCGACGAACCGCCGCCGGAGGAGCCCGAGGTGACCCCGCAGGGGATCGGGGGTGTCCTGCGCGCAGTCCGCTGGCGGACCGGGTTGAGCCAACGCGAGCTCGCCCGTGCGGCCCGCGTCCCGCCGTCGTCGGTGACCCGGTTGGAGAACGACGCCGAGACCGACGTCCGGCTGTCCACGGTGGTGCGGGTGGTCGAGGTCGCGGGCCTGCGACTCGCGGTGGTCGACGACGAGGGGACCCACCTCACCGTCCCGTTCGCCCAGGACCGTTTCCACGACCAGGCCGACCGACTGCTCCCCGCGCACCGCCCGGTCTACGACCCGCGCGGACGCTTCTGGTGGGGGTACGGGCTCCTGCAGCAACCGGACCCGCGGCACCCCGCGCCGAGTCGCGTCTTCCGCGGCCGCACGCCGACCCGCCGACCGTGAACGGCGGGCAGGTCCGCGCGCAGCCCGCGCTCAGACGACCTGGTGCAACAGGTGGACCGGGAGGCCGTCGGCGGCCATGCGGTAGGGCTCGAGGGCTTCGTCCCAGGCGGTGCCGACGAGTTCGTGCAGGGCGTGGCGGTAGTCGTCGGCCGAGGCGCAGCGGGCGAGGACGCCACGCAGACGCTCCTCCCCGACCACGATGTCGCCGTTGGCGGCCATCATCGCGCGGTGGAAGCCGCGGCCGGGCAGGTGGGCGAGACGCTCACCGTCGGACGTGGCGGTGCCCTCCTCGGTCACCTCGAACACCAGCATCGGCCAGGCGCGCAGCGAGGCGGCGAGGCGCGGGCCGGTGCCGACGGGCGCGCGCCAGCCGACCTCGGCACGCAGCGTGCCGGGATCGGCCGGCTGGGCCGTCCACTCCATGCGCGGAGGCACGCCGAGGACCCCCGCGAGGGCCCACTCGACGTGCGGCGCGATGGCCGGCGGGCAGGCGTGCACGAACACGACCCCGCGCGTCGTCGTCGGGGCCCCGTGCGTGCTGTAGGCATTCGTCATCGCACACCTCCACTCGTGACGGCGACGCCTTCCCCAACGCGGCCGGAACTCGTGCGGTGTGACAGGTGGTGCGGGTGGTACTGGGACCAGTGTGGCCCATGGGATGGGTGTTACGCCACCCGAACCCCCGCGGCGGTTCAGTGACCCCGGTCGAGCCACTCCTGGACGTGCGGCGCCTCGGCGCCGATCGTCGTGTCGTCACCGTGGCCGGTGTGCACGGCCGTTGCAGGCGGCAACGTCAACAACCGGGTGCGGATCGAGGTCACGATGGTCGGGAAGTCCGAGTACGACCGCCCGGTCGCGCCCGGTCCGCCCGCGAACAGGGTGTCGCCCGTGAACACCGCACCGAGGTCGCTCGCCAGGTAGCAGACGCTCCCCCACGTGTGACCCGGCGTGTGCAGGGCCTGGAGCGTCAGACCGGCGACGTCGAACAGCTGGCCGTCGGTGACGGTCTCGTCCGGGCGTCGGGTCGGGTGGGTGCGGTCCCAGAGCTCCCGGTCGTCGGCGTGCAGCAGGATCGGCGCGTCGACCAGGCCGGCGAGTTCGACGGCCGCGTCGACGTGGTCGTCGTGCGCGTGGGTCAGCAGGATGCCGCGCACCTGACGGTCGCCGACGGCCGCGGCGATCGCCCCGGCGTCGTGCGGGGCGTCCACGACGACGCACTCCGTCTCGTCGCCGATGATCCAGACGTTGTTGTCCACGTCCCACGTGCCGCCGTCGAGGGAGAACGTGCCGCTGGTGACGATCTTGCCGATCTCGGCACGGCCCGCTGCCGTCATCGGAACATCACGACCGAACGCAGGACGTCGCCGCCGTGCATCTTCTCGAACGCGGCTTCGATGTCGTCGATGCCGATCTTCTCCGACACGAACCGGTCGAGCGGCAGCCGGCCCTGCAGGAACAGGTCGGTGTACAGCGGGAAGTCGCGCTCGGGCAGGCAGTCGCCGTACCAGGCCGACTTCAACCGCCCGCCGCGACCGAACACGTCGATGAGCGGCAGCTCGAGGGTCATGTCGGGGGTCGGGACCCCGACCAACACGACGGTGCCCGCGAGGTCACGGCCGTAGAACGCCTGCTTCCAGGTCTCCGGACGCCCCACCGCTTCGATGACGACGTCGGCGCCGAACCCGTCGGTGAGGCCCTGGATGGCTTCGACCGCGTCGGTCTCCCGCGAGTTGACGGTGTGCGTCGCCCCGAGCTCCCGCGCGACCTCGAGCTTCCGGTCGTCGATGTCGACCGCGATGATCGTCCGCGCGCCCACCAACCGCGCGCCGGCGATCGCGGCGTCACCGACGCCACCGCACCCGATCACCGCGACGGTGTCCTCGCGGGTGACCTCGCCGGTGTTGAGCGCGGCACCCAGGCCCGCCATGACCCCGCAGCCGAGCAGCCCGACGACCTCCGGCGGCGCGGCCGGGTCGACCTTGGTGCACTGGCCGGCGGCCACGAGCGTGGTCTCCACGAAGGCGCCGATGCCCAGCGCGGGCGACAGTTCCGTGCCGTCCTCGAGCGTCATCTTCTGCGTGGCGTTGTGGGTGTTGAAGCAGTACCAGGGACGGCCACGCTTGCAGGCGCGGCACTCACCGCACACCGCCCGCCAGTTCAGGACGACGAAGTCGCCGGGGGCGACGTGCGTGACGCCGGGGCCGACCTCGCGGACCGTGCCCGCCGCCTCGTGACCGAGCAGGAACGGGAAGTCGTCGTTGATCCCGCCCTCGCGGTAGTGCAGGTCGGTGTGGCAGACCCCGCAGGCGGCGACGTCGACCGTCACCTCGCCCGGACCGGGGTCGGGGACCACGATCGTGCGCACCTCGACCGGCGCCCCCTTGGCGACGGCCACGACTCCCTGTACCGAAAGGCTCATACGGTCACTCTGCCCCATCGCGAACACGCGGCCACGCGCACGTCGTGTTGGCACGATCCGAACACCACGCTTGCCTTCCGCCGCCCGCTTCGGTGTGAGACTGCCGGACATGTCGCTTCCCTCCCTCTCGTCCGTCCGGACCGGCTCTGTCGTCCTGCTCAGCGCCGGCCTGCTCGCGGCCGGCATCACCGCGGCGAGTGCCGGCGGGCCGACGGCGCCGCCGAGCAACGGCCGCATCGGCATCGACCCCGCGGCGCCGGTGGCGACGAAGGGCGACTCGATCCCCAACATCTCGCTGGTCAGTTCGGCCATCAAGGCCTACTACGGCGACACGGTGGTGACGACCGAGTTCGGCACCGAGCACTACCCGTCGGCCACCGGCAACTACGCCAAGGAGATCAAGAGCATCCAGGGCCGGGCCGCGCTCTACCTGCTCTACCGCGACCAGGCCGCCGCCGGGAAGCCCGCCACCAAGCCCGCGGCGCAGGCGGCACCCGACTCCGACAACGGCGCCGCGAAGTTCTCCGGCCGCCCGGCCCTGGTGTTCGACATCGACGACACCGTGCTCAACACCTACAACTACGAGATCGCCACCAACTTCACGTACAACCCCACGACCAACGGCGACTACGTGAACACGGCTCGCTTCCCGGTCGTGTCGAAGATGCAGAAGTTCATCAACGCCGAGGCGGCGCAGGGCTACACGGTCTTTTTCATCACCGGTCGGCCCGAGGCGCAGCGCGACGGCACGGTCGCGAACCTCACCAAGGTCGGCGTCACCGTTCCGACGGACCCGACCCACCTGTTCCTGAAGAACACGGCCACCCCGCCGTCGTACCTGACGTGTGGCGCGACCTGCACGACCATCCAGTACAAGTCCGGGACCCGCGCCTACATCGAGTCGCAGGGTTACGACATCGTCGCGGACTTCGGTGACCAATACTCCGACCTCGCGGGCGGGTCGACCGACACCACCTTCAAGCTCCCCAACCCGATGTACTACCTGCCGTGAGCAGTCTGGGCCGGCCGGGGGCCTGACCGGCAGGATGGGCCGGGTGACGCACCGCTCCTCCCCGTGGCCCCACGGCGCTCCCTGCTGGGTCACCCTGGCCACCGCCGACGAACAGCGCGCCCGCGCGTTCTACGGCGAGGTGCTGGGGTGGGACTTCCAGGACGTCGGTCCCCGACAGCACGACTGGACGCTCGCCGAGGTCGACGGTCGGGTCGTCGCCGGGATCGGCGCGATCCGCGAGGACGCCACCTCGTCGTGGCTGCTGTCGTTCGCCGTCGACGACGTCGACGCCGCGGCCGCCGCCGTGGTCAACGGCAACGGACAGGTCCTGCAGCCGCCGCACGACGTGCTCGCCGGCGCGGGTCGGGCGGCCGTGGCCCGCGACCCGGGCGGGCTGCGCTTCGGCATGCTGCAGGCCGGGGAGTTCGCCGGCGTCGACCTGGTCAACCGCCCGGGCGCGGTGGTCTGGGAGGACGGCGGGTCCGACGACCCGGAGGCGTCACGCGCGTTCGCCGCGACCGTGCTCGGCTGGTCGTACACCGCCGAACCCCGCGTCGGTGCCGACTACGCGATGTTCGGTCCGGCCGGCGACCCGCAGCCGTGGGGCGGCCTGGGCGCACGCAGCGGCGACGAACCCGCGGAGTGGACGGTGTGGTTCGGGGTGGAGTCGGTCGACGGCGCCGTCGACGTGGTCATCGGGCGCGGCGGCGGCGTGCTGTCCGGTCCCGACGACACCCCGTGGGGACGCCTGGCCCGGGTCCAGGACCCCGACGGCGCCACGTTCGGCCTCCTGGCGCCGGACTGGGACGCACTGCCACAGCGGTGAGGGAACAGCTCTCCCGGAGCGGGGGTTGAGGCTGTCGTGCTCGTGGAGATCTGGTCCGACGTCGTGTGCCCGTGGTGCTACATCGGCAAGCAGCGGTTCGCCGCGGCGCTGGAGGCGTTCCCGCACGGCGACGACGTCGAGGTGCGCTACCGCTCGTTCCAGCTCGACCCCACCGCGACGTCCGACCGCGCGGACGAACCGGGCGTGCCCCACGCCGAACGGCTGGCCGCGAAGTTCGGCACCGACACGGCGCAGGTCGACCGTATGCACGCCGACATGGCGAGGCTCGGCGCCGCGGACGGCATCGACTTCCACTTCGACGACGTCCGGTCCGCGGACACCGTCGACGCCCACCGACTGTTGCACCTGGCAGCGGAACTCGGCGTGCAGTCCGAGGTGAACGCGCGCTTCTTCCGGGCCGTCTTCACCGACGGCGAGGCCATGGGCGACCCGACCACCCTGCGCCGCGTCGCGGTCGACGCCGGCCTGCCGGCCGCCGAGGTCGACGACGTCCTGGCCGGCGACCGGTACCGCGACGCCGTCACTGCCGACCTCGAGCAGGCCCGCGCCTACGGCATCAGCGGCGTGCCCTACTTCGTCCTCGACGGCCGCTACGGCGTGTCCGGCGCGCAGAGCGTCGACGTCCTCACCGGCGCGCTCGAGCAGGCCTACGCCGAGCGGACTACCTCGTCCGCGTGATCGCGAACCCGCCGGCCGGCACGGTCACGACCGGCCCGGACGACGTCCGCACGGCGCGTCCGTCGCGGTCGTAGGCCGTCGCGGTCACGGCCCCGACCCGCACCGACCGACCGCGGTCGGACCGGCTCGCCAGCAGTCCGACCGGCCCGGTGCGCAGCGCGCTGACCAGCGGCGTGAGCAGCAGGGCGTCGAGTCGCCCCGTCCCGGCCGTCGAGGTGGCGGTCACCGAGGTCGCTCCGGCGGGGACGATCCCGAGCACCACCGGCTGCAACTCCCCCGGTACCGCCGACACACCCCTGGCGCCCGCGCCGCCGAACCCGACCCGGCCGAGCGTGGTGCGGCCGGCGCCGAACGTCAGCACGGACGACGAGCGCGGCACCCGTTCGACCACCGCCTCGAGCACCCGCGGTGACGACGACGGCGCGACCTCCCACGTGGCGGTCGCGACGCCCCGGAACTGCAACGCCTCCCCGCCGCTCCACGCGGACTCCGCGGAGTACGGCGGGTCGACCGCGACCACACCTGCGGCACCGTTCACGGTGGCGCTCTCCCCCTCGACCGTCGTGGTGCCGACGTGCGTCGGCGCCCCCGACGCAGCGCGCGCCAGCCGCGCGGCGGCCGGGTCCGCGTCCAGGGCGAGCATCGACAAGAGCCCGTGGATCGTGGACTCCGCGCCACTGTTGCGGTTGACCACGCCGTCGACGCTGACGCCGTCGGCCGTCACCCCGGTGGCCGGGTCGTACACGGGGACGCCCGCGGCGTTCTGACCGAAGTACCAGCCGGCCGCGACACCGGCGAGATCGCGCAGCCCGGTCGAGCGGGCGGCACGCGCCGCGGCGAGCAGCGACTGCACGCGGGAGTCGACGCCGTAGGCGATCACGGTGCGGTCGGTCGCGACCGGCGTCAGGCCGTTGACCGGGCCGTAGGAGGCCAGCAGGTCCGGGGTGAACCCGGCCGTGTCGGCCACGGCGGGCGCGAGCAGCGAGCGGTCACCCAGCACGCCGGACGCCGTGGCGAGGGCGGCCGGGGCGAGGCCGCCCCACGCGTGCCAGAGCGAGTTCGACGAGGCCGACGGCAGGATCGCCCCGTACGGCCACGACGCGCTGCTGGAACCGCTGCCCTGTGCAGCGATCCCCTCCGCGAACTGGCGTAGCGCGGCCCGGGCGCCGTCGTCACGCCCGGCGCCGACGTAGGCCGCGAGCCCCAGCACGGCCTCGGCCGTGGCGTCGGCCCCGCCGGCGATCAGCCACGCTGGCCGGTTGTCACCGTCGACGACCTGCGTCTGCCCGTACCGGGCGAGGGTCTCCCGCTGCAACGCGGTCAGCGCGAGGCGCAGGCGTTGCGCAAGGAAGTTCGCGAACCCACGGTCGACACCGGCGAACGCCGCGTAACCCTCGCCGAGCGCCCACACCGTGCGGGCGAGCCAGTACGAGTTCGCCGAGTCCGACGGATCGGGGAGCTCGACCGGGAACGCGCTCGGGTTGAGCGTGCCGTCGGGCTGCATCCAGAGCACGACGTTGCCGGCGTGCGGCCCGGTCGTGGTCTGGAGGTAGGTCAGCCCACGGAGCTGCTGGTACGCCTGCTGGCGGCTGTGGGCGTCGCCGAACTGCCGCCAGTGCCGGAGGTAGACGACGGCCGCCCGCGCGATGTCGTCGGTGTCGTAGGCGCCCTGCTCGTAGTCGCCGGTGGCGGGATCGAGCGCCCCGCCGCCGACCCGGCGGAACGAGCCGTCGTCGTTGCGGTCGGCGTACACCCACAGCACACCGACGCCGGGTTCGTCGGCCAGCCGGTAGGTGGTGTGACCCGCCTGCCGCGGCGGCGTGACCGTCGTGGTGAGGAAGTCGAGGTGCGCGAGGTTGGTCAGCGGCGCCGGCGCGGCGTCCGCGCTCACCGGGGCGGCGACCGCGGCGAGCAGACCCGTGCACAGCGCAACGATCGCGACGACCACGACGACGCCGCGCCTCACGACAGGTCCAGCCGGGCCACGCCGATCGAGGTGTCGGCCATGCCGTAGAAGACGTACCGCACGCCCTCGATCTCCTCGATGGCGGTGGGGAACACGACGTTGGGCACCGTGCCCGCGGTCTCCTCGGCCGTCTCGGGTTCGAGCAGCGGCTCGGCGCTGCGGGCGATCACCACCGACGGGTCGGTGGCGTCGAGCAGCATGGCCCCCGCGGCGTAACGGACCTTCTGCTGCTGCTCCCAGCCCTGCTCCAACTCACCGGTGACGCCGTGGTGGATCAGCAGCCACCCCTGCTCGACGCGGATCGGCGGCGGCCCGGCCCCGATCTTGAGGGCCTCGAAGTCGTACTCGCTGGTCGCGACCAGTCGGTGCTGCTGCATCCGGGTGAGCGCCACCATCCCGCGGGCGACGTCCTCCACCGGCACGTAGGAGATCCAGATGCCGGGACGGTCGTCGTCGATCCCCGCGGGGAGGTAGGTCGTCTCGTTCGGCCGGATCCACGACAGGTCCCACATGGGCCGGTGCAGCATGACGAACGCCGGACGGCCGTCGGGTGCCGTCACCGGTTCAGGGAAGAAGACGCAGTCCTTGTTGGGGAACAGGTTGAGGTCGGTGTCGAGGTCGGCCTGGTAGTCGAAGTGGATCGGGCCGTGGCGTTCCCACGTGCGCAGGTCGGTCGAGGTCGCGAGCGCCGGGTGCGGCCCGAGTGGACCGTTCGCCACGTAGGTCATGACGTGCCGGCCGAGATCGGGGATCCAGGTGATGCGGGGATCCTCGACCCCGCCGTAGGAGACACCGCGCTCCCAGCCCTCGTCGGGCGCGAGCACCACGCCCTCACGGCGCACCGAGGTCGGCACGCCGCCGTCCACCACGATCTCGGCCAGGCCGATGCGGGAGAAGTTCCCGGCGGCGACCAGACGCGGCAACAGCCACAGCCGGCCGTCGGCGTCGCGACCGCTCGCGGGGTTCAGCACCCCCTCGACCTCGTACTCGGCACCCGGTTCCGGGCTCATGACCACCCCCAGCCGCGTGAGACGGGCGGGCACGGTGGACGCGACTGAGGTCGTCACGGTCATCCCTTCACTCCGGAACCGAGATCGGTCGACACGAACTTGCGCTGGAAGATCACGAACAGGACGACGGCCGGAGCGGCGAGCACGCAGGCTCCCGCGAGCACGGCCCCGAACGGGTTGCTCGCGGCGGAGGCCGCGGTGGTGATGTAGTTCGACAGTGACACCGCGAGCGGCTGCAGCGATTGGTCCTTGGTGACGAGGAACGGCCAGAGGAACTCGTTCCACGGGCCGATGAACGTCAGCAGGGCGCCGGTGAGCAGCGCGGGCCGGACCAACGGCACCGCCACGCTCCACAGGATCTTCCACTCGCTGGCACCGTCGATGCGGGCCGCCTCGAACAGTTCGGGTGGCAACTGCAGGAAGTACTGCCGGAACACGAACACGGCCGTCGAGTTGATGGCGAACGGCGCGATCATCCCGAGGTAGTTGTCGCCGAGGCCGTAGTTGCGGGCGACCAGGACGTAGATCGGGATGATGAGCAGCTGGAACGGTACGGCCTGCAGCAGCAGCATGGCCGCGAACAGCATGCCCCGGCCGCGGAACTTCAGCCGGGCCAGCGCGTACCCCGCGAGCATTCCGAAGAACAGCGTGCACACCAGCACGCCCGCGGTGAAGATCAGCGAGTTGAGCAGTGACCGGCCGAGGTCGATGGCGGCGTTGATCTCGGTGTAGTTGGAGAACGTCCAGCCGTTCGCACCGGGGATCAGCCCCTTGGCGGTGCCGTCGCTCTTCGCGGAGAACGAGCCGATGATCATGTAGTAGAAGGGGAACAGGAAGACCAGCGCGCCCAGCGTAAGCAGGACGTAGCGGCCGACCGACCGGCCCTCGCGGGCGTGGTCGGCCTCGCGGTCCGGTGTCAGGACCGGATCGGTGTCAGGAGCAACGGTCGCGGTCATCAGAGCCTCTCGAGCAGTCGTTGGATCCCGGCGAGCACCAGCACACCCAGGACGAGGACCACGCCGATCGCGGCGGCCAGGTCGGGCTGGTTCTGCTCGATCCCCAGCTGGTACATGATCAGCACCGGCGACGCCGAGGCGCCGTCGGGCCCGCCGCCACCGGTCAGCAGGTACGGCTCGGTGAACAGGTTCGCGCCGGTGACGATGGCCAGCAGTGCGACCAGCGAGGTCGCGTGCCGAACGCCGGGGACGGTCACCGAGAGGAACTGCCGCCACGCGTTCGCGCCGTCCACCGATGCCGACTCGTAGAGCTCCTTCGGCACGTTCTGCAGGGCGGCGAGGTAGAGCAGCACGAAGAAGCCCAGCTGCTTCCAGGTGACGAAGGCCGCGATCGACGGCATCGCCCAGTGCGGGTTGATCAGCCACGACGGCTCGGGCGCGAGCGGACCCAACAGGTTGTTGACCAGGCCGTCGCCGTTGAACAGGAACAGCCAGACGCCGACCACGGCGACGCTCGCGGTCACGTAGGGGACGTAGTAGGCGACCCGGAAGAACCCGCGGAAGCGGAGCTTGCGGTTGAGTGCGGTCGCGAGCGCCAGGGACAGCACCACGGTGAGCGGCACGTTGATCACGAGGAAGATGCCGACGTTGAGGAACGACCGCTGCACGTCGGGATCGCCGAGCACGTCGCGGTAGTTCTGCAGGCCGAGGAACGGCTTGGGGACGTCGACTCCGGGCGCGGTGAACACGTACCGGTGGAACGACATGTAGACCGCGAGTCCAAGCGGGTACGCGAACAGCGCGGCGATGAACAGGATGTACGGCGCGCTGAACACCAGGCCGACCGGCTGCCGGCCGAACAGCCGGGAGCCGGAGCGACGGGCGGTGGGAGGTGGGGCGGCGGACGCCGCGGTGGGAGCGTCGGGCGCGGTCGGAGCGATGGTCATGTCCTCCCCCTCACTTCTTCACGACGAGGTCGTCGACCGTGGTCGCGGTCGTGCGCAACGTGGTGTCGACGTTGCCGCTGCCGAAGATGACGTTCTTCGACCACGCGTCCCGGAACGCCTGCCAGATCTGCACGGAGTTCGGGACGTTGGGCACCTCGACCACCCCCTGGGCCAGTTGGGCGAAGGTCTTGTAGGCCGGGTTGGCCGTGAAGTAGTCCGCGTACGTCGTGAGGATGTCGGTGCGCGTGGGCATCTGACCGGTGAGGTCCAGGAACCGACCGTCCTGCTGCTCGCTCGTCGAGTACTTCAGGAAGTCCCAGGCCGTGGCCCGGTTCTCGCACGAGGCGTACATGGCGACGTTCTTGGCGTCGCTGAACGTGTGGTCGCTCGGCGTCCCGTCCGCGGTGGGGATCGGCACGACCCCCCAGTCGACCTTGTCGTAGGCGTTGATCGCCCACGGCCCGACCGTGGCCATCGCGGCGGTGCCGTCGGCGAACGCGTCGCCGTTGTAGACCTCCTGCCCCGCGAGCCCGTCGGCGTAGATCTGCCGCCAGAAGTCGAAGACCTGCTGCCCGGCCGGGTCGTCGAACGTCGCCTTGCCGTTCTCGATGAGCTGCCGGCCGTTCGACGCCGCGATGTAGGCCGGGTAGAAGTCGAACCAGGACTGGAAGAAGTCGGTCGCGGCGCTCGGGTAGATCGCGTAGCGCGCCGCCTTGGTCGCGACGATCTGCTTGCCGGTGGCGAGGAAGTCGGCGTACGAGGCGAGCTTCGGGTGGTTCGGGTCGAGCCCGGCCTTCGCGAGGACCTCTTTGTTGTAGAAGATCATCACCGGATTCGACTTCCACGGCAGCTGGTAGTAACCGCCGTCGGGGCTGCGGTACTGCGGCGCGAGGTCGCCGCTGCGGTCCTCGATGTACTCCGCGGCGCCGGGGAACTGGTCGAGGTCGACCAACCCGCCGATGGCCTGGAACGACGGCACCGAGGCCGGTGAGGTGTTGTAGATCAGGCAGGGCTCGGTGCCCGCGATGATGCTCGCCTGGATGACGGCCTCCGACGACTTGCCGGTGGGGATCTCCTGCCCCTTGACGGTCTCGTCGGGGTGGGAGGCGTTCCAGGACTTCACCACCTGCTCGCCCCACTGCACTTCCTGCGGGTTGTTCGAGTACCAGATCGTGATCGGTCCCCGGGCGGTCCGTGCGCTCTGGGCGTCGACCGGCTCCACGATGCTGCAGCCGGTCAGGACGCCCGCGAGCAACCCCAGGGCGAGCACCGACGTCATCGTCCGTCTCACCGTTGTCCCCTCCTCCGTGTGGTCGCCTGTGGTGCGAGCCCGAGAGAGGCACGGGCGACCATCCGTGCCGGGGCGAGTTCGAGGTGTTCGGCGGCCGCGCCGTCGACCGCGGCGAGCAGGGCCCGCGCGCAGGCGCGCCCCCACCCCTCGACGTCGGTGTTGACCGACGCGAGCGGCGGTTCGACGTGGCGGGCGAGGTCGGTGTCGTCGAAGCCGGTGACCGACAGGTCGTCCGGGACCCGCAGGCCGTGGCGCGTGGCCACGGCGAGACCCGCGAGCGCCATGACGTCGTTGGCGAAGGTGATCGCGGTGGGTCGGCGACGCTCGGCCAGGTCGAGCAGGTCGGCGGTGGCCCGAGCCCCTTCCCCGGCGGAGAAGTCGGTGTGGACGAGCAGGTCGGCCTCGAGCCCGGCGTCGTGCAACGCGTCCGCCCAGGCGGTCGAGCGGTGGCGCACGTGCAGGTAGCCCGCCGGCCCCGTGACGTGGGCGATCCGGCGGTGGCCGAGCGCGACGAGCTCCTCGACGGTCTCCCGCACACCGGGGACGTCGTCGACACTCACGGAACCCACGCCGGGCGCCGCGGGCTCGGGCCGGCCGACCGTCACGGCGGGCAACCCGAGCTCGCTGAGCAGCGCCGGCCGCGGGTCACCGAACCGCAGGTCGGTGAGGAACACGCCGTCGACGCGGGATTCCCCGGCGAGGCGCCGGTAGGTGGCGAGCTCGGTGTCGGCGTCGGGGACCACCGTGAACAGCAGCGAACGCCCGACCGGGGTGAGAACGGCGTTCACGCCGGCGACGAAGGCGGGAAAGAACGGGTCGGCGCCGACGGTGGCGGTCGGCCGGGCCAGCACGAGACCGACCGTGTAGGACGTCGACCGCGACAGCGACCGGGCGCGCACGTTGGGCGTCCAGCCCAGTTCCTCGGCAACCGCCAGGATGCGTTCCCGCGTCGAGGCAGCGACGCCCGGACGGCCGTTCAGCGCGAACGACACCGCCCCCGCCGACACCCCGGCCCTGGCCGCGACGTCGGCGATGGTGACGCGCCCCGATGCGCTCATGCCACGTCACTAAACCGCTTTAGGACGAATCGGTCAAGACCCCCCCCGTTCCTGGCGAGTGGTCAGCTACCCCGGCGAGTGGTCAACAATTTCGGGTCTACTGACTGATGTGTGGGTGCCGTCGGGGTAGTTGGGGTCGGTGGCCGCCGAGGTGGAGCATGGCCAGGGCGATCAGTGGTGTTGCGGTGTGGAACCCGAAGGCGG
>NZ_JBTJEQ010000027.1:0-66829 GCF_054456675.1 Jatrophihabitans sp. YIM 134969 | reverse complement strand
ACCTCCCGGCAGAGGGCGCGCCCGCCGACGTCACCGGCACCGCCGGGTGGCCGGCCGCGCCCGGCCTGGTCGGGAGCGCGGCACAGGGCGGGGCCGGCGCCTGGGCGCTCAGCGCCCGGTGGCGGCGGCCCGGAGTTCGGCCGCGGTCGTGAAGCGCACCCGCGGTCGCCCGGCCGCGGCACCCGCCGCCCGCTCGGCCCGGTCGATCGCCCGGTAGCCCTCGCGGTCGACCACACCCGGGACCTGCCGGCGCAGGCGCCGACGCAGCGATCGCCCGGACCCGCGGCGGGGTGGCAACGTGCCGGCCGCGGCGTCGGCGAGGATCGACGCCACCGTCTCGGCGGCGTCGGCCCGGTTCGCGCCGATGCCGCCGCTCGCACCGCGCTTGATCCAGCCGACCACGTACCGCCCGGGGACGGGGATGCCGCCCGGCGCGTCGAGGACCCGGCCGTCCCGGTGCGGCACGGTGTGGGTGGCGGGGTCGAACGCGACACCCGGCAGCGGGCGCCCGACGTGACCGATGGCCGTCACGACCAGGCCGGCGGCGAGCGGCACGGTCGGGCCGTCGTCCGGGGCGGTGCGGGCGAGCTCGACGCGCTCGACCCGACCCTCGCCCCCGATCCCGGCCGGGGCGGCTCCGAACCAGAAGACGATGCGTCGACGACCGGCGGGCGGTGCCGCGGGGTCGACCGTGACCACCGGCAACGCCGCGAAGTCGGGCGCGGCCCCGAGCTGGTCGCGGATGCCGGGGGTGTCGGCCACGACGACGTCGACGCCGTCGAGGTGCTGCAGGTCGAACAGCTCACCGGGGGTGCACGCGGCGGCGGCCGGCCCCCGGCGGCCGACCACCACGACCTCGCGCACGCGGCTGTCACGCAGGGCGGCGAGGGCGTCGTCGGCGATGTCGGTCGTGGCGAGCGTCGCCGGGTCGGAGACGAGGATGCGGGCGACGTCGAGCGCGACGTTGCCGTTGCCCACCACGACGGCCCGTGCACCGGTCAGCTCCGGGCCGTCGATCTCACGGTCGGGGTGAGCGTTGTACCAGCCGACGAACGCCGTCGACGTCAGCACGCCGGGCAGGTCCTCCCCCGTCACGTCCAGCCGACGGCCGTCGGGGGTGCCGACGGCGAGCACCACGGCGTCGGCGTCACGGGCGAGGTCGTCGACCGAGACGTCGCGGCCGACCTCGACGCCGAGCAGCAGGTGCAGCCGCGGGTTGTGCAGGAAACCCGTGAACCGCTCGCCGAGGCGGCGGGTCGCCGGGTGGTCGGGGGCGACCCCGTGTCGCAGCAGCCCGCCGGTCACGGGGAGTCGGTCCAGCAGCGTGACCTCGGCGCCCGCGACCCGCAGCAGCAGGTCGGCGGTGTAGTGCGCGGCGGGACCGGCGCCGACCACGACGACCTCGAGACGACGGCCGCGCGGCACCGAGGCCGGGAACCGCGGTGGGGTGCCGGTCGGGACGGCCGCGGGCGTCGGCGCCGGGGTGTCGGTGAAGAACGCCCGGTTGCGCAGGATGGAGACCTGCTGCCCCGGCCGGAGCCGGTCGGCCGGGGCGATCGCGTCGACCGGGCAGGCGTCGACGCACGCGCCGCAGTCGATGCACGACCGCGGGTCGACGAACAGCGTCGCCGTCGTCCCGAAGCCCGGTTCGTCGGGCGTGGGGTGGATGCAGTCGACCGGGCAGACGGACACGCACGAGGCGTCGCTGCAGCACCCGGAGGTGATGACGTGGGGCACGGGTCCGACGCGGTCAGATCATGTGCGCGGCGCGGTACACGCGCACGGCCGCAGGGGTCAGCAGACCGACCTCGCCCAGGAAGGCCATGAGGTGGGTGCAGCTGGACCGGAGCATCACGGCCCGGTGCGGGTTGGCGCGGGCGGCGGCGACGGCCTCGGCCCGGTCGAGGCCCGCGGCCGCGTAGACCTCCGGCGACACCATGTTGTCGACGATGATCTTGGCCGCGACCGCGATCACGACGCCGCCGGCGAGGCGTCGCGCGCGACCGGCCCCCTCGAGCAGGTCGCGGATCTCGGCGCGGGCGTACTTCATGTGCCGGGACTCCTCGACCACGTGGATCTTGCTCGTGGTCCGGACCATCGGCAGCACGTTCTCCCCGCGCATCCAGTCGCGCTGCATGACGTCGAGGACCTCCTCGGCGACGAGGATCGCGGCGTAGGCGAGCTCACCGTGCGCGACGGTCTTGTAGACCCGGCCGAGTTCGACCGCCGGCCGCGACGGGAAGTAGCCGGTGGCGCCCAGCGCCTGGCAGGTCCGGGCGAACATGGCCGAGTGCCGGCACTCGTCGCCGATCTCGGTGAGCGCGAAGCGGAACTCGTTGCTGGCGTGGTCCTTGCGGTACTCGTGACGCAGGATCATCTGCTGCAGGATCATCTCGAACCAGATGCCGGTGCTCATGATCGACGCGACCTCGTGGCGGGTCAGCGTCACCCGCTGCTGCTCGGTCATCCGGTCCCAGAGCGCGGTCCCGTGGAGGGTCGACCACTCGGGGTTGAGCCCGTACAGGGAGGGGTCGAGCGGGGCGTCCCAGTCGATCTCGGCGTCGGGGTCGTACGAGAGCGTGGCCGCGGAGTCGAGCAGGCGGCGGCTGGTGTCCTCGATCGGCAGCACGGCGGTCATCGGGGCCTCCGGGGTGTCTGTGTCAGGTTGTCACTGTAACGATTTGTCACATGTAAACACCTGGCGGGCCCGGTTGTCCAGTCCGAGCGGTGCGGCAAGGTGTGGGGATGGTCGACGACGACGTGTCCACCTGGGTCGAGGCGCTGCTGGCGGCGATGACACCGGCCGAGAAGGCGGGTCAGCTGACCCAGTACTTCTACTTCGGGGGGTTGTCCGACGACGACGCCGCGCCCGACGACATCGCGCCGTCGCAGCAGGGCGCGCTCGTCGAGGCGGCGCTGGCGCGGGGCGAGGCCGGGTCGCTGCTGTTCGTCAACGACGCCGCCGAGACCAACCGGCTGCAGCGCCTCGCCGTCGAGGGCAACGCCCACGGTGTGCCGGTGCTGTTCGGCTACGACGTCATCCACGGGCTGCGCACCGTGTTCCCCGTGCCGATCGCGATGGCGGCCTCGTGGGACCCGGCCGTCATCGAGGCGGGCCAGGCCGTCGCCGCCCGTGAGGCGCGCGCGGTCGGCATCCACTGGACCTTCGCCCCGATGGTCGACATCGCCCGCGACCCGCGGTGGGGTCGGATCGTCGAGGGCGCCGGGGAGGACCCGGTGCTGGGCGCAGCGGTCGGCGCGGCCCAGGTCCGCGGGTTCCAGGGACCGACGCCCGGCGCCGACCCCGAGCGGGTCATCGCCGGCCCCAAGCACTTCGCGGGCTACGGCGCGGCGGTCGGTGGCCGCGACTACGACGAGGCCGACATCTCCGACCACCAGTTGCACAACGTCTACCTGCCGCCGTTCCGGGCCGCGGTCGAGGCGGGCGCGGGCAACGTCATGACGGCGTACATGGACCTCAACGGCATCCCGGCCTCGGGCAACCGCTGGCTGTTCACGGAGGTCCTCCGTGACGAGTTCGGCTTCGACGGGTTCGTGGTGTCCGACGCCAACGCCGTCCGCAACCTGGTCACCCACGGGTTCGCGGCCGACCTCGCCGACGCCGGCGTGCGGGCGGTCGGCGCGGGCACCGACATGGAGATGGCCATGCTCGACCCGGCCTTCGCCCACCTGCCCGCCGCGGTCGAGTCGGGGGCGCTCGACCCCGCGGTGCTCGACGAGGCGGTCCGACGCGTGCTCACCGCCAAGGTGCGGCTCGGCCTGCTCGACGACCCCTACGTCGACGAGGCCCACGCGGTCGAGGTCCTGAACGACCCGGCCCATCGCGAGACGGCCCGGATCGCGGCCGAGCGCAGCGCGGTGCTGCTGCGCAACGAGGGCGGCGTGCTGCCGCTCGACGCCGGATCGTTGCACCGGGTGGCAGTCCTCGGGCCGCTCGCCGACTCCCGTCGCGACATCCTCGGGCCGTGGGTCTTCGACTACGACCTCGACGAGACGGTCACGGTGGTCGACGGCCTCCGCTCCCGGCTCGACGGGGTGGCGGTGGAGTACGCGACCGGCGTGCGCCCGGTGGTGCGCCCGACGCCGTCGATCTTCGACGCGCACGGGGGCAACAAGCCCGTCGTTCCCGAGGGTTTCGACGACGACGCCGAGTTGGCCCGGGCGGTCGCGCTGGCCACGGACTCCGACGTCGCGGTGGTCGTGCTCGGCGAGTGGCAGAACATGGTCGGCGAGCAGGCGTCACGGTCATCGCTGGAACTGCCCGGTCGGCAGCTCGAACTGCTGCAGGCCGTGGTCGCCACCGGCACGCCCGTGGTGCTCTGCGTGCTGTCGGGTCGGCCGGTCGACCTGCGGTGGGCGGCCGAGCACGTCCCGGCGATCCTGCAGATCTGGTACCCCGGCACCCAGGGCGGCGCGGCGGTCGCGAAGCTGCTGACCGGCGACGTCTCCCCCGGCGGCAAGCTGCCCGTCACCTGGCCGCGCTCGGTCGGCCAGGTCCCGATCGTCTCCAGCCACACGATCTCGCACGAACCCGAGAACCAGGACGCGCGGTACTGGGACGAACCCAGCACACCGCTGTACCCCTTCGGCCACGGACTCTCGTACACGACCTTCGCCTACGACGACGTCACCCTCGACCGGGCGTCGATCGGACCGGATGACGCCGCAACGGTCTCGGTCACGGTCACGAACACCGGTTCCCGGACGGCCGACGAGGTGGTGCAGCTGTACGTCCATCAGCGGTACGGCACCGCATCACGACCGGTGCGCGAGCTCAAGGGGTTCGAGCGGGTGACCCTCGAGGCCGGGCAGTCCCGCGTCGTGACCTTCCCCCTCGGCCGGGCCGAGCTCCGGTACTGGAACGCAGGCGTGCGCGACTGGGTACTGGATGCGACAGTGGTGGATGTCGGCGCGGGCGGGGACTCGACCGCTCCGTTCACCGCGACCCTGACCGTGGAGGCCTGAAGCGTGACCAAGAACCGTCTGCTGACGATCATCGGTGTGCTGCTCGTCGTGTGGATCGCGCTGGCCGTGATCGGTTTCGTGGTCAAGGCCCTGCTGTGGCTCGCCGTGGTCGCGCTCGTGCTGTTCGCGATCACCGCGGTCGCCGGTGGCGTCCGGGCCCGCAGCCGCCGCTGACGTTCCGCGCCGTGCGGACTCCGCCGGACCACCTCGACGCGTCCGACCTCACCGCCGTCCTCGCGGTCGAGTGGGGGCTGACCGGGGTCGAGCTCGCGTACGCCCCGGTGGGGTTCGGCGCGCACCACTGGTGGGCGTCGGTGGCCGGCCGACGGGCCTGGTTCGTGACGGCCCACCGGGCCGACCCCCGCCTCGACCCGGCGTTCCGGACCGCAGCCGCCCTGCGCGACGCCGGCCTGGACTTCGTGGTCGCGCCGGTGACCTCCGAGCTGGGCGACGTGGCCGTGCAGTTCGGCGGGTTCGCGGTGTCGGTCACGCCCTGGATCGCCGACGCGACCGACCACCCGGCGCACGGCGACGACGTCGCCGAGTTGCTGGCGGCGTTGCACGGTGCAACAGATTCGGTGCGGTGGGTGGCCGGCTCCGACGACCTGGCCGTCGAGGCGCGGGCGGCGCTCGAGCAGGCCCTCGCGCAGCTCGACGACCCGTGGTCCGACGGCCCGTACGCCGAGGACCTGCGCCGGGCCCTGGCCACCGCCGCCCCGCGCGTGCGTGACGCGCTCGCCGACCACGACCACCGGGTGGCGGCCGTGGACCGCGGTGGCTTCGTCGTCACCCACGGCGAGGTCAAGCCCGGCAACCTGCTCGCCACCGTCGGCGGCGTCGCGCTGGTCGACTGGGACACCGCGCTGCTCGCTCCACGCGAGCGCGACCTCTGGCGGCTCCCCGAGGCCGATCTCGCCCGCTACACCGCCCGCAGCGGCCGGGTCGTCGACGCGGGCGTCCTCACGCTCTACCGCCACCGCTGGGACCTCACCGACACCGCCCTGTACGTCGAGCAACTCCGCGCCGCGCCTGCCCGCATCGACGACACCGAGATCGCCTGGCAGGCGGTTCGCGACCTCCTGCAGCCGTGAGCGTCGGCAGATGCGGGAGGATGACCGGGTGACAGCGTCGTCGCCTGCGTACCTCACCGGATTCGGCAACGGTTTCGAGACCGAGGCGTTGCCCGGCACCCTGCCCGTCGGACAGAACTCGCCGCAGCAGGTCGCCCACGGCCTCTACGCCGAGCAGCTCTCGGGCTCACCGTTCACGGCGCCGCGCGTGTCGAACGAGCGGTCCTGGCTGTACCGGATCCGGCCGTCCGTGCTGCACCACGGCCGCTTCCGCCGGGTCCAGGTGCCGCTGTGGGTGAGCGCCCCGACCCGCGAGCACGTCCTGCCCCCGGGGCAGCAGCGCTGGGATCCCGTCCCGATCCCCGACACTCCGCTGACGTTCCTCGACGGCGTGCGCACGGTGGTCACGGCCGGTGACGTCGGCACCCACAACGGCATGGGCGCGGGCTTGTACTTCGTGACGGCCTCCATGGTCGACGAGTACCTCGCGGTGGCCGACGGCGAACTGCTGATCGTGCTCCAGGAAGGCGGCCTGCGGTTCCGCACCGAGTTCGGCGTCATCGAGGCGCAACCCTCGGAGATCGTGGTGATACCCCGGGGTTGCAAGTTCGCGGTCGACCTGCTGGACGGCCCGGCCCGTGGTTACGTCTGCGAGAACCACGGTGGCGCGTTCACCCTGCCCGAGCGCGGCCCGATCGGCGCCAACTGCCTGGCCAACCCGCGCGACTTCCTCACGCCGGTCGCGGCGTACGAGGACCGCGACGCGCCGTCGACGTTCACCCTGAAGTGGGGCGGCGCGTTCTGGCGCACCGACATCGGCCACTCCCCGCTCGACGTCGTGGCCTGGCACGGCAACTACGCGCCCTACAAGTACGACCTGACCCGGTTCTCGCCCGTCGGGCCGCTGCTGTTCGACCACGCCGATCCGTCGATCTTCACGACGTTGACCTCGCCGACCGAGACGCCCGGCACGGCCAACATCGACTTCGTGATCTTCCCCGACCGGTGGCAGGTCGCCGAGCACACCTTCCGACCGCCGTGGTTCCACCTCAACGTCATGAGCGAGTTCATGGGCCTCGTCCGCGGCGTCTACGACGCCAAGCCGCACGGGTTCGTCCCCGGCGGGATGAGCCTGCACAACTCGATGACCCCCCACGGCCCGGACGCCGAGGCCTACGCCCACCACAGCACCGTCGACCTCGAACCGACCCGCATGCGCGACACGTTGGCGTTCATGTTCGAGACGCGCTACCCCCAGCGGGTCACGCAGTGGGCCGCGGACCTCCCGCAGCGCCAGGAGGACTACCAGGACTGCTGGAGCGGCCTGACGAAACGCTTCGTCCCGCCGGCCTGAGCCCCTCGGGCGCGAGCGCGGAGACCGTCGTCAGGCGGTGACCACCGCGGCGACGACGAGCGCGATCCCGGCGACGACGGCCACGGAGCCTGCGACCCGCGTGACCTTCACGGCGCGGTCGCTGGGCTGCACCGCGGCGGGGTTGCGGTACTGCCACCGGCGCATCCGCCACCCCACGTCCGGCTTGGCCGCCTGGAGGCCACCCAGGACGATCCACAACGCGCCGACGACGGCGAATCCCCAGTGTCCGAGGGTGGTGTGGTGACCGCCGCTCGCGGCGAGCTGGTGCAGCATGCCGCTCAGATACCCCGTGGGGACGCGCGTCGATGGCCGGTGGCGTCAGCGTCCGGTTCGGGTTCGTGCTGCTGCGCCGCAGGTCACACGTCGACGATGTCGCGCACGGCCGCCCGTGCGTGACCCCGACCACGGGACGCCCTACTCACAGGTAGCAGGTGGCCGACCCCGGGGATCCCGGTGGAGATCGGCGGGATGCCGCATCGTCGCCGAACCCACGAGCGACTCCCCGGGAGTCGTGCTGCCCCCGAGGAGTCGCCCGTGATCGTGTCCGCCGTGCCCCGCAGCGGGTCGACGCTGCGCCGCCTGCTCGTCCCCGTGGTCGTCATGCTCCTGTGGGACGTCCTCGTGACCCTCGCCTGGTACGCCAAGATCGGCGGACTGGCCGGCATCACGATCCAGTACACGCTGTTCGGCACGGCGGTCGCGCTGTTCCTCGGCTTCCAGGTCAACGCCGCCTACGCCCGCTGGTGGGAGGCGCGCACGCTGTGGGGCTCGGTGGTCAACCACTCCCGCACCCTCGCCCGGGAGGCGTTGACCCTGCTCGACGGCACCGTCGCCGGCGGCCGCGCCGACATCGGACCGGAGATGGTGCGCGCCCAGATCGCCTACGTGCACGTGCTGCGGACGGCGTTGCGTCAGCAGGAGCCGCCGCGCGAGCTCGACGTGTACCTCACCGAAGGCGCGTACACGCGGGTCGTCGGCGCCACCAACCGCCAGACCGCCGTGCTGTTGGAGACGGGTCGGCTGCTGGCCGAGGCCCACCGGCGGGGCATGGTCGACCACGTCGCTCGCGCCCAGATCGAGGCGACCCTGGCGCTGCTCACCGACGCCCAGGGCGGGCTCGAACGGATCAAGAACACCCCGCTGCCGGTCCAGTACCGGTTCCTGCCGTCGTTCTTCGCCCGGGCGTTCTGCGCGGTGCTCCCGTTCGCGATCGTCCCGCAACTGCAGTGGTTGACCCCCCTCGGTTCGGGCCTGGTCGGGGTGATGTTCCTGCTCGCCGTCCAGGTCGGGCGGGAGCTCGCCGATCCGTTCGTCGACGACGTCAACGACGTGCCGATGACGACGATCTGCCGCACGATCGAGATCGATCTGCTGCAGTCGCTGGGCGCCACGGCCCCGCCCGCCGTCCAGCCCGTGGGCCAGGTGCTGTGGTGACCGACGTCGACGTCCGGTCGCCCACACCCGGCGCGACCGACCACAGCGGCTCGCTCGACTTCGTGGGATCCGGTCAGGCGTCGGCGAGGCGGTCGCGCAGGCCGGTGGCGCGGGCGGCCTGCCGCTCGACGCAGGCGCGCACGGCGTCGACGGAACCCACGACCCGCACGAGGGTCGAGGCGCGCGTGACAGCGGTGTAGAAGGTCTGCCGGGTGGCGAGCGGGGAGTCGGCGGGCGGGAGCAGCAGGGTGACCTCGCGGTACTGGTTGCCCTGCGCCTTGTGCACGGTCATGGCGTAGAGCGGGCGCACGTCACCCAACCGGGTCAGCGGCAGCGTGAACGTCGCGGCACCCCGCCGGAACGCGGCGGCGAGGTCACCGTCGCGCTCGACCACCACACCGGTGTCGCCGTTGAACACGTTGTTCTCGTAGTCGTTGGCGGTGACCATGAGCGGCTGACCGGCGTAGCGGCCGTCGAGACGGGGCACCAGCGAGGGGTGGTCGCCGAGCAGCCAGCGTTCGACCTGCTCGGCCCACCAGCGCTCACCGCGCGGCCCCCGGCGGTGCACACACAACAGCCGGTGGGCCTCCAGCGCGTGGAGGGCCTGTTCGGCGTCGCCAGCGCGGGCGTGGTCGACGACCGCGCGGGTGCGGTCGACCAGCGAGCGCAGCTCGGTCAGCGCGTCGCCGGTGAGCACGCCGTCGTCGGGCGTCTCGACGAACCGGATGGCATCTGGTGCATCATGCAACAGTTCCAGGACGTCGTCGGTCCGGCCCTCGCGCACGGCGCCCGCCAACCGGGCGATCGAGCCCTCGGCGTCGAACCGGTGGACCCGGCCGAGGGTCGCGACCGCGCCCGCCAGTGGCGAGTCGGCAGCGGTGGTGGCGCCCGCGACGATGTCACCGAGCACCGCGCCCGCCTCGACCGAGGCGAGTTGGTCGGGGTCGCCCAGCAGGATGAGGCGGGTGTCGGGGCCGAGGGCCTCCAGCAGCCGGGCCATCATCGTCAGCGGCACCATCGAGCTCTCGTCGACCACGACGACCTCGAACGGCAGCCGGTTGTCGCGGCCGTGCCGGAACCGGCTCGACGAGCGCCGCCACCCGAGCAGCCGGTGCAGGGTCGACGCCTGCAGTTCCTGCAGCCGGCGGCGGTCGACGTCCGAGAGCGGCCCGGTCGCCCGGTGCACCGCGTCCTCGAGCCGCGCCGCCGCACTCGCGGTCGGCGCCGCCAACGCGATACGGAGCCCGGGTTGCTGCCGGTAGATCGCAGTGAGCAACCGCGCGACCGTGGTGGTCTTGCCGGTGCCGGGCCCGCCCGCGACCACGCCGAACGGCCGCGACGCGACGACGTCGCACGCCGCGCGCTGGTCCTGCTCGTCCGCGCCCGGGAACAGGGCGGCGAGGTCGGCGCGCAGCCGGTCGAGATCGAGGTCGAGGAACAGGCGCGCGGCGCGGGCCCGGAGCTCGCCGGCGACCTGCTTCTCCTGCTGCCAGTAGCGGTCGAGCCACAACCGCGGCCCGACCTGACGGACGGGGGCGTCGTCCGGGTCGTCGCCGCCGCGGGTCAACGGACTGGTGCTGCAGGCAACGGTCCACGGCTCGGGGTCCGGCCAGGGCAGGTCGGCCGCGGCGGTGACCACTCCGGGCGCGGGTTCGGCGTCGGTGTCGACGTCAGCGGTGACCGTGGCGGCCGCGGTCTCGAGGTCGAGCACGACCGACCCGCTGCGCGTGCCGCGGACGGTGAGCGCGACGGCGAGCAGGACCCGGTCGTCGGTCTCACCGGCCAGCGCTCCGAGCCGACGCGCGACGTGGACGTCGGCCGGCGCGAGGATCCCGGCCGCCGCGAACTCCCCGAGCAGACCGGGGGCGTCACGGGCCAGCAGCGGCGTGCTCATCCCGCGGCCCCCGCCAACACGTCCGACGCCGCCACGACCAACCCGGCCGGCGGCCGCCAGTCGAAGACGCCGGGGACGCTGCCGTCGTCGAAGACGACCCCTTCGCCGGTCATCCCACGCAGGAACAGGTAGGCCACCCCGCCGAGGTGGACCTCGGGGTCGTAGTCCGCCACCCGCCACCGCAGGAAGCGGTGCAGCGCCACCTCGTAGAGCAGCGCCTGCAACGGGTAGTGGGCCTGGACCATCGCGTCGGCCATGGCGTCCGGGCGGTAGTCCCAGGCCGTCAACGGAACCTCGGGCACGCCGAGTCGGTTGGTCTTGTAGTCGACGACCACGTACCGCCCGTTCACCCGCAGCACGGCGTCGATGCTGCCGGTGAGGTAGCCGCGCAGGTCGGCCGCCCCCAGAACGGGATCGGCCAGCAGTTCGGCGTAGCGACGGAGAGGGTCCTCAGGGCCGACGTGGTCACGCCAGACGCGGGCGAGGTCACGCAGGGTCGACGACCGCCGTGGCCGTTCCCCGCCGCCGAGCGGCAGCTCGAACTCCAACTCGGCCAGCCGGTCGGCGGGCGCGATCCGCGCGAGCGAGCGACCGTCCAGCAGCGGACCGAGCGGGGTCCGCACGGCGGTGGCGAGCGCGGCGGCGAGCACCTCGGCGTCGATCGCGCCCACTCCGTGACGGGCGAGCGCCGCGCCGACCCGGGTGCGGACCTCGGCATCGAGATCCGCGGCCTCGGTGTCGAGTTCCTCGAGGGCGGCGTGCACGGTCGTGCCGAACGCGGCCCCACCGGGCAGGTCGGCCCACGGAGACGGCACGTCCCGCAGGTCCGAGGTCGTGGCCTCGCTCGGCGCGGGCGTCTCGGGCTCGTCGTCCTTCTCCGGGAACTCCGGTTCGCTCCCGATCGCCGGCCGGGAGTCGTGCACCGCGGCGGTGAGGGACGTGTAGGACGTCCGGCGCCACGCGGTGTCGAGGCCGCGGCCGAGCCGGGCCAGCTCCAGCGCCTGCGTGGTGTCGCCCGGTGGCTGCCACCGGGCGGCCGGGCGGGGCTCGACCTGGACGACCGACAAGGCGCCCTCGACCGCGAGGGTCGACGCCGCGGTGAAGGCCGCGGTGTCGTTCGGGACCGTCACCTGCTCCGGCGGACCGACGGCGGGGTCGGGGCAGAACAGCAGCCGGTGCAACGGTGCGTACGGGGTGTTCTTGCGCGACGGCGCCCACCACGCGGTCACCTGCGCCTGCGCCCTGGTCATGGCCACGTACGTCAGCCGCAGGTCCTCGCCGAACTCCTCGGCCCGGTGGCGGCGCAGGCTGTCGGGGAACCCACGGTGTCGGAACCCGCCGACGTCGCGGACCCGACGGCCGGCGTCGTCGTGGAACAGCGGGATGTCCTCGCGGTCGGGGACGAAGCGGTCCCACCCGAAGGGGACGTAGACGACGGGGAACTCCAGACCCTTGCTCGAGTGGATGGTCACGCACTGCACCGCGGCGGCGTCGGAGTCCAGCCGCCGGCTGCGTTCGACCGCCGAGTCGGTACCGGACTCCTCGACGTGGTGCCGCAACCACTCCAGACCGGCCGTGAGGCCGAGCTGCTCGGCCATCGATGCAGCATGCAACACTTCGCTGATGTGCCGGAGATCGGTGAAGTCCCGTTCGCCGTCGACCTGCGCCAGCAGACGGGCCGCGAGCGAGCGGTCGCGGCTGACGGTCTCGAACAACGCGGCCACGCCCCGCTCGGCGTGGACCTGGATCCAGCGTCGGAGCTGCTCCCCCAGCGCGTCGACGGCCGGTCGGTCCAACAACGCCGCGGCGTCCCACCCGACGAACGACGACACCGCGAGCCGCCGCAACCGGGCCGGGCGGTGCGGTTGCTCGAGCGCCTCCAGCAGCACCACCCAGTCGCGGGCGGCCGACGACCGGAACACGCTCGAGGTCGCCCGCCGGACCGCAGGCACCCCCGCCTCGCGCAGGGCGTCGTGCACCAGGTCCAGCTGAGCTCCCGTCCGCACGATCACGGCCAGGTCCCCCGGCCGCACCGGACGCGCCTGACCGCGTCCGCGCGGGGTCAGCGACGCGCGGGAGTCGAGCAGCGCGACGACCTCGGCGACCAGGTCGGCCGTGACGAGTTCGCGCAGCGGGCCGACGGCCGTCTCCGCGCCGGAGCGCAGCAGCCGCAACCGCACCGGGGCGCCGCCCACGGCGAGCGAGCGCCCGGCGCGTCCTGCGGCGACGTCGGACACGACGATCCGCGGATCGCCGAGGGCCGCGCCGCGGAACACCCCCGCGAGACCGCGTAGGACGTCGGGGTCGCTGCGCCAGTTGTGGTCGAGCGTGCGACGCTCGCCCGCCGTGGCCTCGGCCTCGAGGTAGGCGTAGACGTCGGCGCCGCGGAACGCGTAGATCGCCTGCTTGGGATCGCCGACCAGCACGAGGGTGGCGCGGCCGTGGAACGCCGTACGCAGGATGTCCCACTGCACCGGGTCGGTGTCCTGGAACTCGTCGACGAGCACGGTGCTGAACCGCTGGCGCAGCCGGGCCTTCGCGGGCGGCCCGGTGCGCGGATCGGCCAGGGTGGTCTGCAAGCGGGTGAGCAGGTCGTCGAAGCCGATGACCCGCCGCTGCCGCTTGCGGCGTTCCACCTCCTCACGCACGCCCCGGGCGAACGCGTACCGGGTCCGGGCGGTGTCGTCGTCGCTGGCGTCCGGGACGAGCGCGGCGCTCGGGTCACCGACGACGCGCCGGGCGAGCTCGAGGGCCTCGGCGAGCGTGATGACCGGCGGCGGGGCGTTCGGCACGCCCCACTTGCGCACGTAGAAGTCCTCGACCACCTCGACCGTGAGGTCGTCGAGGTCCTCGACGAGCACGACGTCGTCGTCGACGTCGCCCGCGGTGCCGAGGCTGCGCAGCACCTGCTCGCAGAACCCGTGCGTGGTGACGACCGTGGCGGAGTCGTAACGGGCGCACGACTCGACGAGTCGGTGGTGCCGTTCGGCGACGTCCGCCGCGGCGCCGGTCGCGAGGTACGCGGCGAGGGTGTCCCCGGTGGCGGCGCGGGCGGCCGCCGGATCGGCGAGGGCGTCGCGGGCGGTGACCAGCCGTTCGCGCACCCGCTCCCGCAGTTCCTGCGTGGCGGCGCGGCCGAAGGTCACGACCAGCAGCTGCTCGAGGGGGGTCACGCCCTCGGCGACCAGCCGCGTGACCAGTCCGGCGATGGTGAACGTCTTGCCGGTGCCGGCGCTCGCCTCCAACACCGTCGTGCCCGTCGGCAGCGGGCCGAGCAGGTCGAACGCCTCGCCGCTCACGACGCGCGCTCCGCCGCGAGCAACGGTTCCCACACCAGGCGGGCGAGCGCGCCGAACCGGGTGGCCTCACCCTCGTAGGTCGCGGGGTCGGCGGCGGGACCGCCGACGCCCAAGGCGAACTGGGTCAGCGAGGTCTCGGCGACGCCCGGGAAGGCCAGGACGTGCTCGGAGTCGCTGCGTTCGGTGGTGAACCGGTCGGTGGCCCACGACCGGTTGGCCTTGCCGAACGCGGTCTCGGCGTCGAAGCGGCGGCGAGCCTCGGCGTACTCGGCCGAGGTCCGCGCGAACAGCGGCAGGGGTTCGCACAACCCCAGTGCGCGGATGGTCACCAACCGACGCAGGATCTCGCGGGCCTCACCGGGCCGGATCTCCGCGAACGTCCGGCGACCCGCACCGTCGCCCCACCGGCCGACCACCACGGTCGTCCAGTCGTCCTCGCCTCGCGACGCGACGACGGCGAGGTGCCGGATCCACGCCGCCAACCGGTGTTTCGCGGCGATCGACGAGTACGACAGACACAGCACGGTCCGCCCGTGGACGCCGCCGACCGTGCCGACCAGTTCGCCGTGCTCACCGAGGTCGACCCGCACGTCGACGGGATCACCCGCCGGCCGTTGACGTTCCTCCCGTGACGCCGCGAGCAGCGCGACCACCCGCTGGCCGATCTCCCGCCACCGCGCCGCGCCGAGCGCACCGGGTGGCAGGTCACCGCGCAACATCTCGAGGTCCTTCACGTGGGGCAGGTCGGCGCCGGGCCGCGCACTCGCCGCCAGCACCCGCGCGCCCACCTTCCACTCGGGCAGGCCCCTGGTCTCGATCGGCAGCGAGTCCGACGGTTCGTCGTCGTCGAAGGCGGTCGCGATCTCCAGTCGCTGGCGCAGGAACGCCTTGACCGGGTGCTCGAAGAACCGCACGAGCTCGTCGAGTTCGACGGCGTGGACGGTGGGGTCGAGCTCGGGCGGCGGGAGTGGTGCACCGAGCAACGGTGGCGCGGGTGTGCGCGGGCCACGGGCGGCCTCCGCGCCGGCGAGCCCCGAGGGGTCGAAGGAGAACGGGGCGGGGACGGCGAAGTTCCGCGGATCGAACGGCTGCAGCGCGTGGGCCCGCACCACCGCGGCGGCACCGCCCTGCACGGTGGCGTCGAGAGCGTCCAGCAACTCCCCGACCGGGACGCACGGCGGGACGACGGCGCCGGTGCGGGGGTCGTGCCCGGTGTAGACGACGACCAGGTGGTCGGTGGCCGCCCCGATGGCGTCGAGGAACAGCTGCCGGTCCTCCGAGCGCGGGTCGCGCTCGCCGCTGCGGGGATCGCGGGCCAGCAGGTCGTCACCGTCGGGGGTACCGCGGCGCGGGAAGGCGGTGTCGTCCATGCCGAGCAGCACGACGACCCGGTGCGGCACCGCCCGCATCGGGACGAGCGTGCACACCGTGAGCGTCCCGGTGCGGAAGCTGGAACGGGTGGGCCGACCCGCCAGCCGCTGCCCCAGCATGGCGACGATGTCGGCCCGACCGAGTTCGACCGAGTCGGCGCCGCTCCCGACGGCCCCCTCGGCGATCTGGTCGAGCTCGCGTTGGACCTGCGCCGCCTGCCAAACGGCGTCACCCTCTCCGAGGTCGGTGACGATGCCGGTGAGGGTCTCGGCCCACGCCGGCACGGTCGCCCGGCCCGAGACCGCCCGCACCGCGGCGTCGACCCGGTCGACGAACTCGGCGAAGCGGCCGACGAGGTCGATGTCACCGCTGTCGACGTCGTCGACCGGGACGACGGTGTCGAGGTGACCGCCGGAGTCCTCCATCGTTGCACCGAGCAACAGACGGTCCATCGCCCACCGCCACGTCCCCTGCTCGACGGTGTCGAGGGACCACCGAACGCGGTCGGCGCGGTCGAGCCCCCACCGGGCACCGGCGCCGACCGTCCAGTCCCGCAGCCGTTCGAGGTCGTCGTCGTCGAACCGGAACCGACGCCGGACCGGGGCGGCGGACGCGAGGTCGAGGACGGCGCTGGCGGTGATCCGCCCGCCCGCGAGGTCGAGCAGCTGCAACATCAGACGCAGCAGGGGGTTGGTCTGGCGCAACGAGCGGTCGGCGAGGGAGACGCGCAGCGCCGCCGCGGGGTGGGCGCCGGGTTCGTCGGTCATGCCGAAGGAGGCGTTGACCAGCGGCGCGAAGGTCTCGACGTCCGGGCACATGACGACGACGTCGCGGGGTTCCAGCGTGGGGTCGGCGGCGAGCAGCCCGAGCACGACCTCGCGCACCACCTCGACCTGCCGCGCCGCCCCGTGCGCGGTGTGCACCTGCAGGCTGGAATCCGCCGGCACGCGGCGGGCCGGTGGGCGGTCGAGCCGCAGCTGCTCCTGCAGGTCCCCGAGCAGGGACGGGGCGGTGGGCGGCGCCGGGTGGTGGACATCGTCGAAGGGTTCGGAGGCGAGCAGCTGTTGCAGCTCCCGGACGTCGCGCGCGGTGCTGGCCAGCAGCGGGTGACGCGCACCGGCCCGGAGCAGCCGGCGGGGACCGGGCCGCTCGCGGCGGGCCGCGACCTCCGCCCACATCGCGGGCGAGGGGTGGTGCAGCCAGAGCCGGACGTCGCGCACGCGGCCCAGCGCGTGCAGGACCCGCACCCGGGCGGGCGAGAGCCGCGTGGCGCCGAAGACCGAGAAGCCCGGGCCCGGGGTGACGGCGGCGCAGGCCCGGTCGAGCAGTTCGGCGGGCGACGGCCCGATCGCCTCCCGCAGCCGCCGCCACAGCGCGGGCTGCCAGGAGAGGTCCTCGGGCAGGTCGGAGTCGTCGCCCGCGGCCCAGGCGACGAGCAGGTCGGGGCGGGAGCGACCGTACCGGTCGAAGAGCCGCGCGAGGCGCGACGCGACGCCGTAGCGGCGCCCGGAGTCGGCACCGCCGGCGCCCAGGTGGGCCGACAGGACGTCGTGCCAGGGATCGCCCGCACCCGCGGTGTCCAGGGCGCGCAGCAGGGGCCAGGTCGACACCGCGGGGTTCCACTGCTCGACCGCGCGGCCGTAGTCGGCGTCGGCCGTCGCCGCGGCGTCGTCGAGCAGCCGGGACGACGACGGGAAGGTGACGTTCGCGCACACGCCGTCCGCCCCCTCGGGGCCGGCGCCCAGCACGTGGCCGAGCCGCTGGGCGAGCCAGCGCTCGACCCCCTTGCTCGGGACGGCCACCAGCACCGGCTCGAAGGGGTCGCCCGGGACCACCCGCAGGTGGTCCGCGAGGGCCGCGACGAGCGTGTCGGAGCGCTCGGCGCGGTGGACGGTCAACACGGGTGCGGACACTAACGAGGCCGTCGGACAGTTTCGGCGGGAGCGCACGTGCCGGCGCCTCACACTCCGTGAGAGTCCGGCGTTCCCGGGTACGCCCTCGAGGTGACCGAACCGACCGACCAGCAACTCCCGCCCGAGCCGCACGAGGGCATCGACGCCGCGGCCAACCCCGACCAGCGCGCGTACGAGCGCGACCAGTCGTCCCCGCTCTCCCGGGCGTCGGACGGTGGAGCGCCCCCGACCGAGGCGCCGGCGGCGGGCGAGGCACCGACCGTCAGCGGCACCGGAGCGGGCGACCCGCTCGCCGGGGTGCACATCGACCCCGCTGACGCCGAGTCCGCCGTCGACGGTGACGAGGGCCCGGAGCACCCCGGGGTGCGTCGCTCGAGCTGATCGCGTGCCGGGCGGCGACCCCTCGCGCTCCGGTACGATCCTTCGACCGGAAGGGGCCCGGTTCGGCAACGGGGGGACGCGCACGTGACGGCTGGTCCGGGGACGACCGAGCACGCGGTCGACCCGCTCCTGCTCCCGGTCAGCACCCCGCTGCCGGCGGCGTCCGACACCGCCTTCGACCGGCTGGCCTCCGTGGTGCGGCGCGTGATCGGCGTGCCGATCGCGCTGGTCTCGCTCGTCGACCGTGACCGGCAGGTCTTCCCGGGCGTCGACGGTCTGCCGGAGCCGTGGGCGTCGAGCCGGACCACGCCCCTGTCGCACTCGTTCTGCCAGCACGTGGTGGCCCGGGCCGAACCGTTCGTCGTCACCGACGCCGTCCGCGACCCGCGGGTGGCGGGCAACCTCGCGGTCCCCGACCTCGGGGTCGCCGCGTACGCCGGCTGGCCGATCGTCGACCACGACGGCACGGTTGCCGGCTCGCTGTGCGCGATGGACACCGAGCCCCGGACGTGGACCGACGACGAGCTCGCGTTGCTGCAGGACCTCGCTGCTGCGGCGTCGGCGGAACTGCAGTTGCGCGCGGCCATCGAGGCCTCGGACCGCGCCGCGCAGCGGTGGCGGGTGCTGTCGGCGCTGTCCGAGGCGCTCGCCGCTCCGACGAGCACCGAGGAGGTGGCGGCAGCCGTCTCCCGTCTGGCGTCGACATGGCTCGGCGCGTCGTTCGGTGGCATCACGACGCTCGACGACACCGGCACGACGTTGTCCTACGTGGACCTCGCCGACGACATCGCCGACAACATGCCCGGTGGGCAGAGCTTCCCGGTGACCTCGACACGGCCGTCCGCTCTCGCCGTCGCCCGCCGCGCCCCGTTGTTCGTCCACTCCGTCGAGGAACTCGAAGCGTTGGCGCCCGGGTCGGGCGACGTCGCCCGTGCCGTGCACGGCACCGCGTTCGCGTACCTGCCGCTGCAGATCGGCGCCCGCCTGTTCGGCTCCCTCACGCTGATGTGGAGCACGCCGCAGCCGTTCGACGAAGACGAGCGCGACCTGCTGCTCGGACTCGCGCGGTACACGGCGCAGGCGCTGGAACGGGCGTCGCTCATGGCGGAACGCCGGGACGTCGCGCGCACCCTGCAGACCGCGATGCTCCCGGTCCTCCCCGAGGTCGGGTGGCTCGACGTCTCCGGGCGGTACCTGCCCGCCCACGTCACCGACGCCGTCGGGGGCGACTGGTTCGACGCGTTCACCACCACCGAGACCCCCGACGGGTGCGAGCACCTCACGGTCGTCGTCGGCGACGTCACGGGCCACGACACCGCCGCGGCGGCGGTGATGGGACGGCTGCAGGCCACCTTGCGCGCGCTCGCCGTGGACGTCCCCGACTCCCCCGACCGCCTGCTCACCCGCCTGGACCAGGTCATGGCGCGTACCGGTGTCGACCGCATGGCGACGGCCGTCGCGGCCACGGTGTCCTCGACCCCTGACGGCCGGACCGAGCTGACGTGGTCGAACGCCGGCCACCTCGCGCCGCTGTACCTGCCGCCGAGCGGGCCGGCCGAGTACCTCGAGCGTCCGGTCGACATCCTGCTCGGCATGATGACCGGCGCCCGTCGCGAGTCGCACACCACCACCCTCGCGCCCGGTTCGACCGTGCTGCTGTTCACCGACGGTCTCGTCGAACGCCGTGGTCAAGCGCTGGACGAAGGTCTCGACGCCCTGGCCGCCACCGCCGAGCACCACCGCGGTCAACCGCTGGAGGAGATGCTCTCGCTCATCGTCGAGGTGGCGTCCGCGGGCGGACACGAGGACGACATCGTGGTGTTCGGTCTGCGGGTGCCGGACACCGCGTGATCGCGGACCGCTGGGGCGTCACCCCGGCCGAGGTCGAGCGGCACTACCCGTGCGACGACGTCGTGCCGTCCCCCGTGCTCGCCGCGTGGCGGGGTGTGGACGTGCAGGCCACCCCCGAGGCGATCTGGCCGTGGCTCACGCAGATCCGGCTCGCGCCCTACAGCTACGACCTCGTCGACAACCTCGGCCGCCGTTCGCCGCAGACACTCGTCGACCTTCCCCCGCCTGCCGTGGGTGATCCGTTCACCGCCACCGCCGGCCGGCCGCAGGGCGAGGTGCTGCACGTCGACCCGCCGCACTCGTACACCGGCGTCATCCTCGGCGCCGTCATGTCGTACGTGGTCGACGCTGTCGACGCGTCCTCCTCGCGGTTGGTGGTGAAGATCGTGATGGGGCGGTGGCGGGTGCTCGCGCCGTTCGTCTCGCTCGGAGATCTGGTGATGGCGCGGCGGCAGCTGCTGAACCTGCGGGATCTGGCGGAGGGTCGCTGAGTTCCCCTCGCGTCGGTCTCCTGGACGCGACGGGTTGAGTGTGGGGGTGGCGCTCGCTCGCGGGTGGCGGTTCTCGCTCTGCAACGACGGGCTCCTACGAGAAGCTCGATGGGTCTCCGCTCGGCCTGGGTTCTGTGGGCGGGCGACGGTTCTCCTTTCGCAAGGACGGGCTCTTACGAGGTGCGCGGCGGGGTCTCGTTCGTTGGCCGTCTGCGCTTGCGGGCGGCGGCGCCGTCTCGCGCGCCGCGACCGGAATTGCTCGTGTTCATCGAGTGATTCTCTTGCCTCGACCGTCCGTTCGATATAGACTGAGGGCATGGTCGCGGTCGACGAGATGGTTCCCTCGCTCGACCTGCTGCGTGAACTCCTCGCCTTGGATCCCGCTGCTCTGGACGACGAGGAACGGGTCGCGTCGGTGGCCGGGTGGGAGCGGATGATCGCGTTCTGCACCGCGCACCAGAACGACGTCATGGTCGCCGCCTACCGCGACCACGCCGCCCCGGCCGACGGTGGTGAGCCCGACGGTGACGCCGGGAAGTGGTGGGCCGAACAACTCGGCCTGGCCCTCGGTGTTGCGGGGACGTCCGCCTACCACCGGATGATGCAGGCCGTCACCCTGGTCGAGGTCGCCCCGGCGATCTCCGCGCAGCTGCGGATCGGGGCGATCGGGGTGCACCACGCCCGCGTCGCCGCCAACACTCTGCGGGTGGTCGAGCCCGAGGTGGGTCGCACGGTGGAGCGTGAGGTGGTTGACGACCCGGGGTGGCGGACCCCGTCGCAGTTGGAGCGGGCGTTGCAGGCCGCGATCATCCGGGTGGACCCGGAAGGCGCGAAGGCTCGCAACCGGGCCCGTCGGCGGGAACGGGACGTCCGGGTCCGGGCTGAAGCCGACGGGATGTGCTCGTTGTGGGCGCTACTGCCGGCCGAGCAGGGTCATGCGGTCGCCAAGAGGGTCGATGCGCAGGCCCGGTCCATGAAGGCTCGCAACACACCCGGTGACGACCGGACGTTGGCCAACCTGCGTGCCGACGCCCTGGCCGCACTGGTGCTGCGGCCGATGCACCCCACCACCGTCGACACCAGCACTGAATCCACCACCGTCGACTCCGCCACGGCATCCACCGGCACCGAACCCAGCACCGAACCCAGCGCTGATCTGGGCTTGGCGCCGCGGATGCACGGGCAGCGTCCGGAGATCCAGGTGGTCGTCGGCTGGACCACCCTGATGGGCCTCGATGACCTGCCCGGGTTCCTGCACGGTCACGGCATGATCGACGCCGCCACCGTCCGGCGTATCGCTTACGACGAGTGCGCCACGTGGCGACGGCTGCTCGTCGATCCCGCGTCAGGTCAGCTGCTGGACTACGGCCGGAAGACGTACAGCCCGCCGCGGAACCTCGAAGACTTCGTCATCGCCCGCGATCAGTACTGCCGGTTCCCCACCTGCGACCGCCCGGCTGTCACCTGCGACCTGGACCACCGCCACGACTGGGACAGGGGCTGCCAGACCCGGGAGCAGTGCCTCGACGCGTTGTGTCGGCGCCATCACCGCCTCAAACACGAGGGCGGCTGGTCACATGAACGCGATCCCGACGACAACTCCAGCATCTGGACCGACCCCGCCGGCACGCAGCACCGCAAACCCGCGGCGAAACTCCCCGTCCCCGAACCGGAGCTCGGCGACCCACCCTTCTAGCCGTGGCGTCTTCGCTCCACGCGCCTCACGCGGTCCATGTCGTCATCCCGCGACTGGGACGGGCGGCAGCGTGCGCGTGTGCGTGACTCGAGGTACGCGTTCTCGCCGATGGCCGGCGGTTCTGATCCTCGTGTTCCGGGCCTCGACCGCTGCGGCTTCCCTGCCTCCTCGTGTCGATCGAGGCCCGCAATCGCACCGCGACCGAGAGTCTGCGCGGTCGCATCAGCGTCGACGCCGTGAACGGATCAGTGCTCATCGTGTCAGCCGCAGCGCAGGCGGAGCTCGACGCCAGCGTGGTCACTCCCGGTCAGCATCGAGGGCCGCTTCGCGGTCGGCGGGTTCATGATCGCCGGAGTCAACACGCCCGGCGTCCCCATCGCCTCGTTCGCCACCAGGGTGGCCGACCGCGTCCGCGACACCGGGGTGAAGGCGCAGGTGGCGACCGCACGTGGCATCAAGGCGCTCCGACGCCAGGTCGCCGAGTCGCCCGCGCAGCTCTGCTGGCCGGGCCTCGTTCCGCCACGGTGCGGACGACAGCAGTCCGACGACGGCACGACGCCCGGCTGAGACATACCCGCCCGTCAGTAGGGCTCGACCACGGGCTCGTCGGGGACGGAGGGGTCTAGGCGGTGCAGCGCGCGCTGGCCGCGGGAGCCGACCGGCTGGGCGGCGGTGGCGCCGATGAGCCCGAAGTTCTCGGGCATGTTGACGTAGATGGTCTCGTGGGTGCCGAGCACGTAGGTCTCGTGGAAGATGCCGACGTCGCCGTTGTCCTTGACCTTGCGGTTGAACTCGCGCCAGGCGGGCAGGTGGGCGGCGTCGCGGGCGGTGGCGTAGGCGTTGAGCTTCGCGGCCGACTCCCAGTACTGCAGGGTGAGGATCGTCAGGCCGCTGACGAACGATGACGCCTGCAACAGTCCCTGTTCCGGGCGGCGTGAGAGCTCCCGCAGCATGAGCGGCATCTGCCGAGCGACCGGGAGCCACTTCCACAGCTTCCACGGCCGGTTCACCCGCATGCCGATGAGGAACACCACGGTGCCGTCGGGCGCCACCGAGGTGCTCCGTTCCCGCCGGATCGCCTTCACCACGAACCTCCCCTGTCGGGAACGGAGTGTGCTCGCGTCGGGTGGGTGGTGTCGAGACCGACCCGGCAGGATGGGGACGTGACCGGACCGGACCTGCTCAGCCGCTACCGCGCCGGCGAACGGGACGGCGTGTGGCGGGAGCTGCGGGACAGCGGCACGGCCGCGGGTCCGACGGACCAGGTCCGGGCGGTGTGTGACGAGATGGCCCACCGGGCTCGCCAGAACGTGGAGGTCCTCGTCGAGCGGCTCACGGCGTCGGGCTACCGGTTCCACCTCAACGACGACGACCGCACACCGACCGTGCCGCACGTGCCTCCCACCGCAGGCGCGGTGGCGGTGGATCGTTGGTTGATGCAACGCTTCGGGGCCGTGCCGATGACCCTGCTGGCGTGGCTGGCGGTCGTCGGGGACACCTGGTTGGTCGGGACGCACCCCGAGTGGCCGGAGTCCGCGGCGGCCGATCCGTTGGTGATCGAGGTCGAGGGCACGCGCTACCCGGCCGGGTCGTGGCAGACGTCCCTCGAGGACGACGCCGCCGCGTGGGCGGAGAGCGGCGACGCCGAGCCCTTCGTGCTGACCCTCTCGCCGGACCGGCTGCACAAGGCCAACGTCAGCGGCGGGGACCCGTACGGGATCGTCGTGCCCGACGCCGGCGTCGACGGACGGTTCATGGGTGAGACCAGCACGTGGTTCGTCGACCACCTCAACGCGACGTTCGCGCGTGGCGGGTTCCCGGCGGCCCCCGGGAGCGGCCCGGGCGAACGGATCACCCGCGAGCTCGCCCGCGACCTGCTGCCGCTCTAAGCGACCGGGCGCGACGCCCGACGCAGCCACAGCAGGGCGAGGACGGGCAGGACGAGCGGGAGGTACCCGTACCCGTTGCCGTAGCCGGACCAGACAGTCGCGTCGGGGAAGTCGTCGGGGGCGGCGTAGCTCAACGTGCCGACCACGACGACGCCGACGAACTCGACGGTGCACGCGACGAACGCGAGCGGACGCGCGTCGCGGACCAGCGCGACGAAGGCGGCGATGTAGATGATTGCGGCGACCGCGGACAGCACGTAGGCGATCGGCGCCCGGTCGAACATCGTGGCGAGCTGGTAGGCCGATCGGCCGGTGGCGGCCACGGCGAGCACGCCGTAGAAGAAGGTGAGGAGTCGGCCCGGCCCCGTGCGCAGCGCCGGCCGTCGAGGCTCAACCACCGGGGCTCCAGAGCTGGTTGAGGCGCGCGAACAGCACGCAGACGACGAGCGCACCGAAAGCGAGCACGACCGGTCCCCACCGCGACTGCTCGGCCAGGGCGAGGAACCCGGCCACCGGCACCACCACGGCGATGCCGACGAGGTACACCACGACGATGCCCAGCCCCGAGGTCTCGTGCCCGCGGGCGAGGTCGACCACCCGGAGGGCCACGTAGACGAGCACCGCGAGTTCGAGGACACCGGCGGCGATCAGCTCGGTGCGCTCGACCGGTCGGTCGCGCGACGCCCGCCAGCCCGCCACGGCCATGACGACCACGGCCAGGGCGAGGCACACGATGGTCGCGACGCCTGTCACCGTTCACCCCGAAGTCGAGTTAGGCTTGCCTTGCCAGCAGAGAGGCTCACATCGTATGGCAGACGCAGGACGTCGACGCGAGGCCCGCCCCCCGGCGGAGCTCCAGGTGCTCGACCGCATCCAGCTCAACCCGCACATGGTGCGGATCGTTGCCGGCGGCAACGGTTACGCCCAGTACAACGACAACGACTTCACCGACAAGTACGTCAAGATCTTCTTCGCCGACACCGACGGCCAGCAGGTCACCCGCACCTACACCGTGCGGCGCAGCGACCCGGTCAACCAGCAGCTCACCCTCGACTTCGTCGTCCACGGCGACCTCGGCCTGGCTGCGCCGTGGGCGCGGGCCGCCGAGGCGGGCGAGACCCTGCGGCTGCGCGGCGCCGGCGGCGCCTACCGGCCGAGCGAGGAGCACGGCACGCACGTGTTCCTCGGCGACGAGTCGGCCCTGCCCGCGATCAACGCCGCCCTCGACGCCCTGCCTCGCGACGCCCGGGGTGTGGCGCTGCTGGAGGTCAGCGAGGTCGAGGGCAGCCTCGACGCCGAGGTGCCGTCCGGCATCGAGATCGTCTGGCTGGAACGGCCGGAACCCGGGTCGCAGCCGGGCCTGCTCGCGGACGCCCTGGCGGCGCGACCCTGGCCGACCGGCGGGGTCGATGTCTTCGCCCACGGCGAGCGGGAGTCGATGAAGGCCGTCCGCAAGGTGTTGCGCGACCTCACCACCGACGCGGACCAGGTCTCGATCTCCGGCTACTGGGCGTACGGCCGCACCGAGGACCGGTTCCAGGCCGAGAAGCGCGAGCCGATCGGCAACATCGACGGCTGAGCGACCACAGCTACACGCGGAGCCGCTGGTCAGGCGCGCTCGCGGGCGATCTGCTCGTGGTGGCGCACGACCTCACCGACGATGAAGGTCAGGTACTTCTCGGCGATGACGGGGTCGAGCTTGGCCGTGGCGGCCAGCTCCCGCAGCCGCGCGATCTGACGCTGCTCGCGGGCGGGGTCGGCGGGCGGCAGGCCGTGCTCGGCCTTGAACTCCCCGACGGTGCGCGTCAGGCGGAACCGTTCGGCGAGCAGGTGGACGAGAGCGGCGTCGAGGTTGTCGATGCTCGAGCGCAGCTGCTCGAGCGTCACCTCGGAACTGAACGTCACCGGCGCGTCGTCGGACACGGTCACTGCCTCCTGCTCGGGGTCGGATCCGCCGACGACCGTACGGCCCCACCCCGCCCGCGGACGCGGCACCCGCGCCCGAACGGACGAGATCGGTGCATTCGCGGTCTGACCTCCCACACCACCCCTCGGATCGGCGGTGCGGACGTCAGAGTGGGAACCCGTGCCGTCCGACCCGACCGTCCGCGCCCCTCACCTCGGTGCGCTGCTGCTGGTGACCGGCACGACGGCGTTGTCGACCGACACCTACCTGTCGTCGCTCCCGGCGCTGCAGACCTCGCTGCACACGTCGTCGTCGCTCGCGCAGTTGACCGTGACGGCCTTCATCGTGGGCATGGCCGTCGGCCAACTGGTGGCGGGCCCGCTCAGCGACGCCCGCGGCCGGCGTGGGCTCATCCTCGGAGCGTGCCTCGTGTTCACCGTGACGGCCGCCCTGTGCGCGGTCGCGACGGTCGACTGGGTGCTGGTGGCCGAACGGACCGTGCAGGGGATCGCCGCGGGAACGGCTCTGGCCGTCGGGCGGGCGGTCGTCAACGACACGCAGACCGGGCGGGCCGCGGCGGCCATGTTCGGCACGCTGTCGGCCGTCGGCCTCATCGCGCCCGTGGTCGGACCGGCCGTCGGTGGCGTCCTCGTGTCGGTGGGCGACTGGCGCACGGTGTTCTGGTTCCTCGCGTCGGTCGGCGTGCTCATGGTGCTCGCGGCGACGTTCGGACTGCCCGAGACACTGCCGCCGGCCCGTCGCCACCCGGGCGGCCTGGCCAACTTCGGGCGTCGCACCGCGGACCTGCTCACCGACCGGCAGGTGGTCACACCAATCGCGGTGCAGTGCCTCACCGTGGCCGGGTTCTTCGTGTACATCGGGGGTTCCTCGTTCGTCCTGCAGGACGACCTCGGCATCACGCCCGCCACCTACACCGCGGTGTTCTCGGTCAACGCCCTCGCCATGGTCACGGCCAGTGCGGCGTTCCGGATCCTGGTGGTGCGGGTGGGCGCCGTCGTGCTGCGCCGTGTGGCGATCGCGACCCAGACCACCGGTGTGGCCGCCCTGTTCGTCCTCACACTCACCGCGCCCGACCACCGGCCACCGCTCGGCGTCGTGTGGGCGTGCCTGGCCGTCATGACCGCGGGGCTCGGCCTGTACTACCCGTCGAACGCCACGATCGTGCAGCACGCCGGACGCCGGGCCGCGGGCACGGCGTCAGCCCTCGGCGGCGGTCTGCCGTTCCTCGCCGGGGCGTTCACCACGCCGCTGACGGGACTGCTGGGCCACCAGACCGTCATGACCATGGCCGCGTGCATGATCGTGTTCTTCGTACTCGCGGCGGTGGTCGCGGTGCTCGGGCGGGGCACCACGCTCGACCCGGACGCTCAGGACCCGGACGCTCAGAACCCGACCAGCGAGACGATCCCGGCTCCGCCGAGGGTGGCCACGACGACCGCGGCCGCGGCGCGGACCGGCTGAGAGACGGTCAGAGCTCCGCACAGGTCGCGACGGCCGGCGAAGACGACGAGCGGCACCAGCACCAGGGGCAGAGCGGCGGTGAGCACGACCTGACTCCACACCAGGACCGTCACCTCGGGCAGCCCCGTCGCCACCACGACCCCGGCGGGCACCAGGCAGAGGGCGCGCCGGGCGGGGTCGCCGAGCCGGAGACCGGGGAGCAGTTGCCGCAGGGTGTCGGCACCGACCATGCCTCCGGTCACGGTGGACGCGAGGCCGGCGGCGATGAGCGTGACGGCGAACAGCACCGTCGCGGCGGGCCCGAACGTCGCGACCACCGAGGCGAGCGAGCTGCCGGACGCGGACGCGCCGACCGGAACGGCCACCGACGTGATGCCGAGGTTCACGGCCAGCGCGAGGACGAGCGCGACCACGGTGGCGGCGACGCCTCCGCGGGCCGCCCGCCGCAGCGACGGCGGGTCCGTCACGGCGAGCTCGTGACGCGTGTCCCGGGCGAGCGTCGAGTGCAGCAGGATGTTGTGCGGCATGACGACGGCGCCCACCAGGGCCACCGTGACGGGCAGCCCGCCGGGTGGCAACGCCGAGGGCACGACGCCCGCCACGGCGCCGCCGCCGCTCACGGCGAGGACACCGACGTACACGACCGCGACCAGACCGAGGCAGCTCAGGACGACGACCCGCGTCGGTCCCGGCGGGGCGAGGCACACCGCGACGACCGCGATCCCCGCCACCAGCAGGCTGGGCAGTGTCGACCAGCCGGTGAGCAACTGGACGCCGACCACGACGCCGAGGACCTCGACGATCTCGGTGACGGCCAGTGCCGCCAACAGCGGTGGCACCAGGACCAGGCGTCCGCCGAACGGCACCCGGGTGGCGATGAGGGTGGCGAGGTCCTGACCGGATGCGATCCCCACCCGGGCGGCCAGCACCTGCAGGAACCCGGCACAGACCGTGGCGAGCCCGAGCACCCAGACCAACTGGTAGCCGAAGCGGGCGCCCGACGCGACGTCGGCGCCCCAGTTGCCGGGGTCGACGTACCCCGCGGCGACGAGCAGGGCCGGGACTATCGGCCGGACCAGGGTCCAGCGGCGGGCCCGCCCCGCCGCCCCCGCCCGCGCGGACGCGGACAGGGCGACGGACGGCGCGACCGACACGGCGCGAAGGGTCGGCTCGACGACGGTCACGGCCGGACCCGGAACCGGACCCGGAGGACGAGGCGCAGGACCGTTGCACCCAGCACCAGTGCCGTGAGGATCACGGCGCTGGTCGGGGCGCCGGCCGCGGCCGTCCCCACGAGGGCGACGAGCACCACCATCAGCCCCAACACCACCGGCGAGTGGCGACTTCTCCCCGCGAGTGGCGACCAGTTGGTCGCCACTCGACGGGTGAAGTCGCCACTGACCAGGTCAGGGAGGTGGGTGCTGGGGGTCCGGGCGGACGACGGGATCGACGACACGACGGTCTCCTCGGGACGCAGGGGTGGGCGGTTGCGGAGTCACTCGTCGTTGCCGAGAGCGCCCTTGACCTTGTTGACGACGTTCGCGACGCCCTGCGCGGTGGCACTCGCACCGGTGCCCGGCTTGCCCTTGCCCATGCTGCCGTCGTAGGTGGCGAACAGCTTGGGGTCGGGCGCGGGCAGCAGGCCGGTGTCGTCGCTCGCCACCGGGGTGGCCTGGTAGATGATCTCCTGCTCGTCGACGAGCGTCTGACCCTGCGCCCAGCGACCCTCGAACGCGGTGCTCTCGTCGTCGAAGGCCCAGTAGGTGTGGTCCTGGACCTTGTCCTCGTTCTCGAAGTTCGAGTCCTCGATGACGTCCGCGAACCCGTCGGCCTGCAACTGCTCGATGCCCAGCAGCCACTGCTGCTGGTGCCAGGTGTCACGGGCCAGGTTGTAGCCGAGCGTGGCCTTGATGCCCGGGTCGTCGGTCATGTTGTAGAGGCGGCTGGTCTGCAGCCGGCCCTGGCCCTCGGCGTGGGCGTTGGAACGGAAGTCGGTGAGCAGGTTGCCGCTCGCAACGATGTAGCCGCCGTTCCACGGGATGCCCTGGCTGTTGGCCGGGAGTGCTCCCCCACCGGAGACGATGGCGTGCTGCGGGTTCATCCCACCGAGCACCGCGGCGAGCACCGGGTTCGCCGCCGCCGCCTTCTCCGTGGTCTCGGACGGCGCCCCCTCGAGCAGCCGGGCGACGAGCGTCGAGAGCATCTCGACGTGGCCGATCTCCTCGGTGCCGATGTCGAGGATCATGTCCTTGTACTTGCCGGGGATGCGGCAGTTCCAGCCCTGGAACAAGTACTGCATCATCACGGTCATCTCGCCGAACTGGCCGCCGATGAGCTCCTGCACCTTCATGGCGTAGAGGGCGTCGGGCTTCTCCACCTTGACGGGGAACTGCAGGTTCTTGGTGTGTCGGTACACGGACGGGCTCCTCTCGGGCGGCCGCCGGGTGATCCAGCGGCTCGCGGTGGTGGACGACTCCGACCCTGCAGGCGGGGTGTCGCCGTCGCGTGCGCCGTCGTGTCTCCTCGACGTCCCCGTCGCGTCCCCGACGGGTGTTTCGCTGCGCAGCAGCGGGGGACATACTGCTGGAGTCGCCGTGTACGCCGTCGAGGGTTCGGCAGGACGTCACGGTGGTCGAACGAACGGACAGGCGCATGCCCTCTCCCTCGGGACCCGTCCGCCTCGCCCTGCTGCACGGCTTCGCGCTGTCGTCACCCGCCGGCGCGGTCCGCGTGCCCGGGCCGGCCCGCCGACTGCTCGCGTTGCTGGCGCTGCGTGGCCACCCGGTGCAGCGCACCACCGTCGCGGCGAACCTCTGGCCGGATCTCGACGAACGCCCCGCGGCGAGCCGCCTGCGCTCGACCCTGTGGCGGCTCCCGCCGCGCGACCGACCGCTCGTGGACCTCGACGACGGCCGGTTGGCGCTGGCCCCGGACGTCGACGTCGACCTGCGCGATCTCGAGGACGACGACCGGTTCCGGCAGCTGTCCGTGCACGCGCTCTGTGGGGAGGTCCTCGCCGGCTGGGACGACGACTGGGTGCTCGACGAGCGCGAGCGGTACCGACAGTTGCGCCTGCACCGCCTGGAGCAACTCGCTGCGACCGCCCGCCGCCAGGGCCGGTTCGGCGTCGCGCTGGAGGCGTCGCTCGCCGCGGTGCGCAGCGAACCGTTGCGCGAGAGCGCGCACCGCGAGGTCATGAGCGTCCACCTCGCCGAGCAGAACCCGTCGGAGGCGCTGCGGCAGTACGAGCACGTGCGTCAGGTCCTCCGCGACGGGCTGGGCCTCGCGCCGTCAGCCGCCACCCGCGCGCTCGTCGCTCCCCTGCTCGGGCGTCCGCTGGGCTGACCGGCGACACGCGGACGGCGGGGCTGGTCACACGCCGGGGGACGTGGCAACCTCGGTCGCACGGCACGACGCTCGAGATGACGGGTCTGCGTACCGGTACCCGCGCGCGAGGAAGTCGGCGGCCCGTTGCCTCGTTCCCACCGTCTGCGCGCGTGCGCCGCGGTCCTGCTGCTCGCGACGACCCTCACCGCGTGCTTCGGGCGCACCGCCCCCACACCCACCGACGTCGACTTCACCACGACGCCGTCCGGAACCTTGCGAGGCTGGGCGTTCGACAGCGCCGACGACATCGGCGAGGCCCGGATGGCCGACGCGGCGGACCACCTGCCCGGCGTGAGCGTCCGGCTCGACCAGACCGGCTTCAACGCCCAGAAGTTCACGACCCGCCTGGCGTCGGGCGACGTGCCGGACGTGGTGCAGATGGACCGGCAGTTCGTGGCCAACTACGCCGCGCAGCGGTTGATCATGCCGCTCGATCGCTGTTACGACGCCGGGAAGGTCGATCCCACCGAGCGTTTCTACCCGAACGTCACCAACGACATCAGCTACGACGGCCACATCTGGGGCGTTCCGCAGTTCTTCCAGCCCCCGGCGATCATGCTCGACGAACGGGTGCTGCGGGCGGCGGGCGTCAGCGACGACGAGATCGACACGTCGCGCCCCGACGTCCTGCTGGGGGCGATCCGCAAGATCTACCGCAGCGAGGGCGGCAACCCCACGGTCCTCGGCCTCGACCCGGTCGCGAGCGGTCAGACCAACCTCTGGGTCCTCGGCCTGGGCGGCCGTCTCGTCGACGACCAGGGCCGGCCGACGCTCGACGACCCTCGCAACGAGTACCCGCTGACCGTGCTCAAGCAGATCACCGACGCCCAGGGCGGTTACGCGAAGCTGAAGAGCTACACCGACACCTTCGACGCCTTCGGTGACGACAACCCGTTCGTGGCCGACCAGGTCGGCGCGCAGATCGTCAACCAGTGGTACCTCAACGTGGTGGCGCCGTACGCCGGCGAGATCGACATCCACGTCGTGCCGTTCCTCGACCGCGGCGGTGAGCCCGTGACGGTCACCGGCGGACAGGCGTTCGTCATCCCGGCTCGGGCGAAGAACCCCGCGGCCGCCTGCGCGTGGGCGTTGCGGCTGACCTCGGTCGACGACTGGACGGCGGCGGCCGACGCCCGCGCGGCGACCCTCGCCGAGGACGGCACGGCGAACACCGGCGTGTTCACCGGCTCGCCCGCGGCCGACCGCGCCATTCGGGAGCAGCACGTGCGCCCCACGGGATCCGCGGGGCTCGACCAGGGCATCGCGGCGTTCTACGACGTCGCCGACAAGGGCCTGACGTTCGGCGCGTCCCCCGCGGGCGAGGCCGTCCAACGGGACCTGGCCAACGCCGTGGCGGCAGTGTGCCTGGGCGACAAGTCCCCCGCCCGAGCCCTGGCCGACGCGCAACGCAGTTCGTCGCAGGCGTACGAGACGGCGACCCGGTGACGGCCGTGGCGTCGGACCGCGGACGCCGCCGGCCGCGCCGGCGCGACAAGGTGCGCTACAACCGACGCGAAGCCGTCTCGGGGCTGCTCTTCATCGCGCCCTGGGTGATCGGGTTCTGCATCTTCACCGTCGGCACGATGGTGAACAGCTTCGTCATCAGCTTCACCGACTTCAACCTCGCGGCCGGCACCGCCCGCGCCGCGGGCTTCGAGAACTACCGGCGCCTGCTCGAGGACCCGTTGGTGGCGAGATCGCTGGGCAACACGTTGTTCTTCGCACTGTTGGCCGTGCCGTTGGAGATCGCGTTCGCCCTGTTCCTCGCCCTGCTCCTGCACCACGTCGGCCGTGCTGCGGGCGTGTTCCGCACCCTGTACTACCTGCCGAAGATGACACCGGCCGTCGCCACGGCGGCCGTGTTCCTGCTCCTGCTCAACGGCAACAACGGTGCGATCAACGCGGGGCTCGGGTTCTTCGGGATCGACGGGCCGCAGTGGCTGGTCGACCCGGCGTGGCTCAAACCCTCGATCGTGGTGATGACCCTCTGGGGGGTCAGCGGCACCATGGTCATCTTCCTGGCGGCCCTCAAGCAGGTGCCCCGGGAACTCTACGAGGTCGCGGAACTCGACGGCGCCGGTCCGGTACGGCGCTTCTTCTCCGTCACGCTGCCGCTCATCTCCGGGGCGATGCTGTTCAACGTCATCGTGTTGACCATCGCCGCGTTCCAGGTGTTCGACCAGGCGTACCTGCTCTTCTTCCGCGACAACTCCGCGGGCTCGCCGGACCAGGCGTTGTTCTACGCGGTGTACCTGTTCCAGCGCGCGTTCCGCGACTTCGACTTCGGCTTCGCGGCCGCCATGGCCTGGCTGCTGTTCGTGATCCTGGTGGCGCTCACGTGGATCCAGATCAAGATCGGCAACCGCTACGTCTACTACGAGGGTGACCGGTCGTGACCGACGTCGCGCGCGAGCAGTTCCAGGCCACCGAGCGCCCGGCGCCCGATCCCCTTGCGCCCCCGCGACGGGGTCCGGCGCCCGTCGGGCTCACCGCTGTCGGTCGTGTGCTGCGCGGTCTGCTGCTCGTGGTGTTCGCCGCGCTGTTCCTCTACCCGTTCGTCTGGCTGCTGGCGGCCAGCCTGAAGCCGCGTGGCGAGGTCTTCGACAACCGGCTGTGGCCGAGGACCTTCGTCTGGTCCAACTACAGCGAGGTGTGGCACCAACTGCCGTTGGTGTCGTGGCTGGTCAACAGCGTGCTCATCGCGTTGATCGCCGCCACGTTGGTGTCGGTGTCCAGCTCGATCGTGGCGTTCGGGTTCGCGTACTTCCGTTTCCCGTTCCGTCGCAGCCTGTTCGCCCTCGTGCTCGGGACGATGATGCTGCCCGCCTCGGTGACCATGATCCCGACGTACCTGATCTGGCAGACCACCGGTCTGCTCGGTACGTGGGTGCCGCTGTTCGGGGCGAACCTGTTCGGCTCCGCGTTCTACATCTTCCTGCAGCGGCAGTTCTACCTCGGACTCCCACGCGAGGTGTTCGAGGCGGCCCGCATCGACGGCGCCAGCTACTGGCAGTTGTTCTGGCGGATCGCCATGCCCTTGTCGATCCCCTCGTTCGTCATCGTGTTCCTCTTCGAGTTCCAGGCCAGTTGGAACAACCTGCAGGGAGCGCTGATCTACCTCAACGCCGGCAGCGTGGACGGTTTCACCGTGCCGCTCGGGCTCTCCTACGCCATGACCAGGTACAGCCCCACCAACGGCGGGCAGGGCGACTACCAGTACGTCATGGTGGCGTCCCTGCTCGTCACCGTGCCGCTGCTGCTCGTGTTCGCCTTCGGACAGCGCTACTTCACGGAAGGGGTGGCGACGCAAGGCCGGACCGGCTGACCCCGTTGCGGCGCGGCGAGGGGTGGGTACGGCTGACACGAGGACCTGCGCCGATCGAGACACCGGCCGCTGTGCGGGTACGAGAGGAACCTGTGCCCGACGAGCACCGCGCGTCACCGACCTCCCCGGACCCCGATCCCGACGAGACCCCGAGCCTGCCCGGCGGTTCGGTGTCGCCAGGCGACACGCCACCGTCGTCGTCGCAGACCAGTGGGGTCACGCACCAGGAAGCCCCGCCGGCATCGGGCATCTCCTGGGGGTTCGTGATCGCCATCCTGCTCGTCGTCGTCCTGATCGGCGGCGGCGCGATCGCCGCTGCCATCAGCTACCTCTGAGCACCCCACCTCTGCCGAATTCCGACCCGACCGGGAGAACACCGTGAACCAGCCTCAGCAACAGCAGACCCCGCCCGGGACCCAGTCGGAGATGACGCCGCGCCCCGACTGCGGCGAGGACTCCTACGAGGGACACGGCAAGCTCACCGACCGGGTCGCGGTGATCACCGGCGGTGACAGCGGCATCGGTCGGGCGGTCGCGATCGCCTACGCCCGCGAGGGTGCGGACGTCGTCATCTCCTACCTGAACGAGCACGACGACGCCCGTGACACGGCGTCCTGGGTGGAACGCGCCGGACGACGCGCGGTCCTGGTGCCCGGCGACGTGTCGGTGCCCGCGCACTGCCGCGAGATCATCGCGACCGCCGTGAGGGAGTTCGGGCGGGTCGACGTGCTGGTGAACAACGCCGCGTTCCAGATGGAGCACCCGACCCTGGAGGAGATCCCGGACGAGGAGTGGGACTTCACCCTCGCGACCAACCTCTCCGCGTACTTCCACCTGGTGAAGGCGGCGCTGCCCCACATGTCGTCGGGGGCGTCGATCATCGGGTCGTCGTCGGTCAACTCCGACATGCCGAAGCCGGAACTCGCGCCCTACGCCGCGACCAAGGCCGCGATCGCGAACTTCACCGCGAGCCTCGCGCAGATGCTCGGCGAGCGCGGGATCCGCGCCAACAGCGTCGCGCCGGGGCCGGTGTGGACACCGCTCATCCCCGCGACCATGAACGCGGAGAAGGTGGCGGAGTTCGGCGCGGAGACCCCGCTCGGTCGCGCGGGCCAGCCGGCCGAACTCGCACCGGTGTACGTGCTGCTCGCCTCCGACGACGGCAGTTACATCTCCGGGGCCCGGGTGGCGGTGACCGGCGGCAAGCCGATCCTCTGACCCGAACGCCTACCGCGCCGCCCGTTCCGGCAGCTGGCCGGTGGCGACGAACTCCTCGGCGACGACGAAGAGCTTGCGGTTCAGGCGTTGCGACGCCCACGACAGACGCTCGAACGCCTGGTCGGCCGTCAACCGGTCCCGCTCCATGAGGATGCCCTTGGCCTGACCGATGACGTCGCGGCGCTGCAGGGCCTCGCGCAGCTGTTCGCTGCGGCGGGCGTCGGCGACGGCCGCCGCTGACACCACCGCGCAGATCTCGGCCACGTGCCGGTCGGTGGCCACGAACGCGGCCGGCCCACTCGCGTAGAGGCTGAGCGTGCCCATGACACGTTCGTCGACCCAGAGCGGGACGCAGATCATGCTGGCCACGCCGAGCTCGCGAGCCCGGGCACCGAACGGTGCCCACCGGTCCTCGACTCTCGTGTCCTCGACCACCACGACGTCCTGGGTGCGAGCCGCGTCGAGACAGGGGCCGGCGCCGAGTTCGAGTTGCAGGACGTCGAGGGTGTGGGGAGCACGCCCGGTCGTGGCGGTCGGGGCGAGCACGCCGTCCTCGACGAGCGCCAGCCCGGTCTCGTGACCGGTCACCTGCGTGGCGGCCTCGACGACGGCGTCGAGGGTGGCCTGCAGGCGGCCGTCGCCCCGCCGCAGGGTGTGCGTGATCGCACGCGTCACCCGCGTCAGTTCGTCGCCGATCTCGTCGACGTCCACGAAACCCTGCTGTGTCACCTGTGCTCCCCCCGAGTGGTCCCTCAGGAGCGGTACCCACCGACCGCGTCCCTGATGCCGTGACGAACGGGGCAGGTTGGGCAGGCCTTCCACGAGGCTGCCTCGAACTGGTTCAGAACGGAGCGGGTCCGTCAGTCCTCGACCCGAACCGGACCAGCACCGAGGAGACCCGTGCGCGCACTGACCTGGCAAGGCCGCGAGAAGGTCGTCGTCGACGACGTTCCCGACCCCGTCATCCGAGAACCGAACGACGCGATCATCCGTGTCACGAGCACGGCCATCTGCGGTTCGGACCTGCACCTCTACGGCGTGCTCGGCCCGTACCTGACCGTGGGCGACGTGCTCGGCCACGAGGCGATGGGCGTCGTCGAGGAGGTCGGTCCGGAGGCGGGCGACCTCGCCGTCGGCGACCGGGTCGTCATCCCGTTCAACATCTCGTGCGGCACCTGCTGGATGTGCACCCGCGGGCTGTTCGCGCAGTGCGAGACGACGCAGGTCCGCTCGCAGGGCAAGGGTGCGTCGTTGTTCGGCTACACGTCGCTCTACGGCTCGGTGCCGGGCGGGCAGGCAGAGTACCTGCGGGTGCCGCAGGCCCAGTTCGGCCCCATCGTGGTGCCGGAAGGTCCGCCCGACGAGCAGTTCCTGTACCTGTCGGACATCCTGCCGACCGCGTGGCAGGCCGTGGCCTACGCCGACGTCCCTCGTGGCGGCACGCTCGCCGTACTCGGCCTCGGACCCGTCGGACAGTTCGCCGTCCGCATCGCGCGGCACCTCGGCGTGGAACGGGTCATCGGTGTCGACCTGGTGCCGGAGCGGCTCGCGCTGGCCCGCACCTGGGGTGCCGAGACGCTCGACCTCACGACGGTCGACGACGTCGCCGAGGCGTTGATCGAGCTCACGGGCGGTCGCGGGCCGGACGCGGTGGTCGAGGCTGTCGGGATGGAGGCGCACGGCCAGACCGCCGTCAAGCTCGCTCAGACCGCCACCGGCCTGCTGCCCAAGCCCCTCGCGCAGAAGCTCACCGACACGATGGCCTTGGACCGGCTGTCGGCCTTGCACGCGGCGCTCAAGGGGGTGCGACGCGGCGGGACGGTCTCGATCAGTGGTGTCTACGGCGGTGAGGTCGACCCGATGCCGATGATGGAGATGTTCGACCGCGGCATCCAGATCCGCATGGGCCAGTGTCACGTCCGCCGGTGGAGCGACGACATCCTGCCGGTGCTGCTCGACGACGCCGACCCGCTGGGCACCCGGACGCTCGCGACCCACCACCTGGGGCTCGAGGAGGCCGCACACGGTTACGAGATCTTCCAGAAGAAGGAAGACGGCTGCGTCAAGGTCGTCCTCACGCCGTAGGGCGACCCCACCCAGTGGTCCGCACACGGCGACGGCCGCCGCTCCCCGAGGGGAACGGCGGCCGTCGTGGTGACGGGGTCGGTCAGCTCCGGGCCTGGCCCTGCACGTCCGAGACCGCTCCGCGAGCGTCGTCGGCGACGTCCGAGGCGTGGGACTTCGCCTCCTCGGTGACCTGCTGGGCCTTGTCGGTCACGGTGTCCTTGAGGTCGGCGACCGCCTGCTGCGCCGGCTCCTTGACCTGCTCCGCGACGTGCTTGGCCGCGTCGGTGAGGGCCGGCTGGGCCCGGTCCTTCGCCTCGGCCGCGAGTTCACGTTCCTGATCGCTGGGTGAGATCAACGAACCGACCAGCCACCCGACACCGAACGCGATGAGCCCGGCCGCCAAAGGGTTTCCCTGCGTCTGCCGGGTCACGGTGTCGGGGGCGTTGGTCACGGCGTCGGAGGCGCCGGACGCGGCCGACTTCACCGACGACGCGGCGTCGTGGACCGTGCTGCTCGCCTGGTCGCCACCACTGTGCAGCGTTCCCATCACGCTGTCGCGTACGCCGCCCGCGGCGGACTTCACACGCCCGACGCGACGCTCGACGATGCGCGAGGGAGAGACCTTCTCCTCGAGGAGGTCGACGTTGCCGGCGAGGTCCGCCCGCGTGGCGTCGATCTGACGACGGATCTCGTCAGGGTCGTCGGCGATCGGGGTGGTTCCGGGAGGTGGGGAGGTGGTCATGACGCATTTCCCTTCATCGCATCAGGAAGCTTCTGCACGGTCTCGATCGTGCGTTCGGGCTTGGGGTCGACGGTCTTGAGGCGGTTGCGGCCGAGCAGCGCGAGCACTCCCGCGATCAACCCCCACACCACCGCGGTGATGAGGGCGGCGAGGCCCGCATCCATCACGTTCTCCAGGGCCCACCAGAGCGCGTTGCCCAGGAACAGCAGGAAGAACCACCCCGCGACTCCAGCGCCGCCGAGCATGCCGGCGCCCTTCGCGGCCTTGCTGACCTCGACGCGTACCTCGGCCTTGGCCAGGGCGAGCTCCTGGCGCATCAGCGTCGACAGGTCCCGACTGACGTCGCCGACGATCGCGCCGACCGACACGTCGGCCACGTCGCGGTGGCCGCCCGGCGCGGTCACAGCGGACCGTCGGTGCGCGACGTCCCCGGCACGCCGAGGTCGTCCGCGAGCGGCGTCGAGGTAGTTCCGAGGCCGGTGGAGCTCGCGATCGGGCGCACGTCCGGCGTGGGCGCGGAAACCGCCGACGGCGCCGGGGTTCCTGCCACGGCTGAGCGGTCGGGGGTGTCGCTGGCCGGCGCACCCGCCTTCACCGCACGGGTCAAGCGTCCGGCGACGACACCGGCCACGAGGGCACCGAGCAGGAACGTGCCGGGACGCCGACGCGCGAAGCGGCGGACGTCGTCGAGCACCTCGCCGGGCTCGCGGCCGTCGAGCCAGTCGGCGGTCTGCCGGACGTAGCCACTGCCCCGCGACGCCAACTGGGTCGCGAGACCCTTGTCGCCGCCGTGGTCCTGCATGGACTCGAGCTCGTCGTGCAGCGTGCGCAGGGTGGACACGGCCTGGTCGCGGCGGTTGGCCGCCTCGGTGCGGGCCTGGTCGCGGGTCTCACCGAGGAGGTCCCGCGCCTTGTCCGATGCCTCGGACACGACCTCGGACGCCTTGTCCGATGCCGTGGAGGCGACCTGCTGGGCGTGGTCGGCGGCGCTGCTCGCCACGGCCTGACCGGAGTCGCGGGCCTGTCCGGCGGTGTCGGCCACCTTCGAGGTACCGCCCGGGTCGTCCTGCTCACGGGCGGTCGACAGGGGTGTTGACATGGAACATCCTCCAGTGGGAGTGGACCTCCGGCGCGGGACACGACCCGAGGGGCCGTGGTGCGGCTGCGCATGCGGAGGAGGTGCGGCCGGATTCTCGACCGAGGGGCGGGCCAGGGCTCGCCGGGCGGGCCGGGTCGACACCGGCCTTGAGGTCGGCATACCCGACCTCAGGGCGGCATCCCACATGTGCGCCCGCCAGTTCCGACGTCACTGCTGCACCGGGCAACAGTTTCCTGACACCGGCTCCCTGACACCGGCGGCCTCCTGCTCACGCCGATCCCGCGCGACCTGGGAGGGTGGGTCGGTGACGCAGACCGGGACGTCGGGCGGGGCGCCCCCGGCGCCGGTTCCCCGGGTGCTGGTCGCACCGGACAAGTTCAAGGGCACGCTGACCGCCCTGCAGGTCGCGGACGCCCTCGCAGCCGGTGTGCGCGCCGCCCACCCGGGGGCCACCATCCGGTCGTTCCCGGTCGCCGACGGGGGTGAGGGCACGGTCGACCTCGCCCTGCGCCACGGCTACGAGCGCGTCACGGCACGGGTGACCGGTCCACTGGGACTGCCGGTCGAGGCGGTGTACGCACGACACGGGGACGACGCCGTCGTCGAGATGGCGTCAGCCGCGGGCTTGGCACAGCTGGGCGGTCCGCCGACCCCGCACACCGCGGCCGTGGCGACCTCGAGAGGCGTCGGCGAACTGGTCGCCCACGCGGTGCGGGCCGGAGCCCGCCGGGTGGTCGTCGGCGTCGGCGGGAGCGCGAGCACCGACGGCGGGGCCGGGGCGCTCGCCGCGTTGGGCGCGCGGATCCTCGACGGTGGAGGCCGCGTCGTGGCGCCGGGCGGGCTCGCGCTGTCCGAGGTCGCGCGACTCGACCTCGGCCCGCTGACGGCCACGCTGGGCGGCGTCGAGGTCGTCGTGGCGTGCGACGTCGAGGCGGTGCTCCTCGGCCCGGGTGGCGCGGCGCGGGTGTTCGCGCCGCAGAAGGGCGCGGACGACGCGCTCGTCGGACGCCTCGTCCGGGCGCTCGCCCACTGGGCCGACGTCGCCGCGGCGACGACGGGTGTCGACGGGCGGGACCGGCCGGGCAGCGGCGCGGCGGGCGGGACCGCCTTCGGGCTCGGGCTCGCCGGCGCGACGTTCACGTCCGGGGTGGACCTGCTGCTCGACCTGGCCGGCTTCGACGACGCCGTCCGTTCATCTGACCTGGTGTTGGTCGGCGAGGGATCACTGGACGAGCAGAGCCTGCTGGGCAAGGGCCCGGTGGGCGTCGCGCGGCGGGCCGCTCGTCACGGGGTGCCGACGGTCGCCGTGGTCGGCCGCACGTCCGTCACCGCGGACCAGGCCCGGCACGCGGGCCTCGCCGCCGTGGTCGCGTTGACCGACGAGGTCGGCGCGACCCGCAGCCTCGCCGACCCCGCGGGAGCGGTGGTGGACGTGGTCAGCCGGAGGTTCCCCGCGTGGTGGCCGTCCGCTTGACGTTGCACCCTGCAACGGTGGCGGTGGCCGACCGCCGGAGCGGTCAGCCGCGGCGCGTGGCGCGCAGCGGCAACCAGACGGCGAGGCCCATGATGACCATCGCCAGCGGGAAGTGCACGACCGTCAGCGACGACGTGTCACCGATCAGACCGCCGATGTAGGCCTCCACGACCAGCGCGATCACGAACAGCACCGTGCCGATCTGCAGGTCCCGTCGGCCGCGGAGCTTGACGAACGCGACGATCGCCGCGACGACCCCCAGCCCGATCGCGACGTCCGCCCCGCGGGCGTGGACCTCGACCCACCCCTCCGAGTAGTCCTGTCCCTCGTGGATGAACAACCCGGCCCACACCGCCTGCAGCAGCACGACGAGCGACGCGACCCCGATGATCGCGGAGTACAGCGGGCTGCGTTCCACGGTGGCGGAGGGGCGAGCAGGGGCGACGGCGCGGGTCATGTGCCGAAGGTAGGAACGCCTTCGTGTAGCTGCGGTGTACGCGGCAGGGCGACCGTGAAGCAGGTGGCACCGGGAGCGCTGGTCAGCGTCACCGACCCGTCGTGGGCGCTCACCACCCGGTCCACGATCGCGAGTCCGAGACCCGCGCCGACGTGCGACGAGGTCCGAGCGGTGTCGCCGCGGGTGAACCGGTCGAAGACCTTCGGCTGCAGCGTGGCGGGGATGCCCGGCCCGTCGTCGGCGACCTCGAGACGGGCGCCCGAGCCGGTGCAGCGCAGCGCGACGGTCACGGTCGTTCCCGACGGCGTGTGGTGGGCCGCGTTGCCGACCAGGTTGGCGACGACCCGACGCAGCTGCTCGCCGTCGGCCGCGACCTCGACCGGGTCGTCCGGCAGGTCGAGCCGCCACCGGTGCCCCGGCGCCACCCCGCGGGCGCCGTCGACCTCCTCGACGACCAGCCGGGACAGGTCGGTGACCTCGGGCGCGCGCGGACCGGCGTGGTCGAGCCGGGCGAGCACCAGCAGGTCCTCGACCAGCGAGGCCATGCGGCGGGTCGCGTCGTCGATGCGGTCCAGCGCCTGCGCCGACGTCGGGTCGTCGCGCAGGGACTCCGCGTGCGCGCGGATGCTCGCCAGTGGCGTCCGGAACTCGTGGCTCGCATCGGCGACGAACTGCCGCAGCCGGTCCTCGGTGAGGTCGCGCGTGGCGAGGGCGTCGCGGACGTGGTCGAGCATGTGGTCGAAGGCGGTGGCGACGTTGCCGACCTCGGACGTGGTGTCCGGGCCGAACCGCAGGGCGGGGACCGCCACCGCGGCCGAGGTGAGCGGGAGCGCCGCGACCTCGCGGGAGGTCTCGGCCACGAGCCGCAGGGGTCGGAGCGTGCGGCGGACCAGCAGGGTCACGACGCCCGCGGCGACCGCGATGACGAGGACGAACAGCCCCACCTCCACGGCGATCAGCCGTCGCATGGTCGCGTCGACCTCCGCCTCGGGCAGCCCGGTGACCTGGACGGCGCCGTCGGGCCCGGGCCGGGCCTGCAGCCGGTAGTCGTGCAACCGGTCGAGGTCGACGGTGTGGCTCGTGCCGTCGACGGGCAACCCGGCGAGGTGGCGCACGTCGGCGTCGGTCAGCTCGACCGCCACGCCGCGGCCGTCCCCGCCCACCACTGCGGCCTCGTCCACCCGGTCGTCGAGCAGTCGGACCCCGAGCGTGCCCACCGCCTGGCCCGGGACGACGTCGTCGCCGGTGCCCACCTCCAGGCTCGCCGCGAACCGGCCGCCCGCGGCGGTGATCTGGTCGTCGAGGCGTCCGAGCAGGAACAGGCGCAGGCCGAGGGCCGTCGCCACGCCGGCCAACGCCGTCGCGACCACGAGGACACCCACGAGCAGCAGGGTGATCCGCCCCTGCAACGTCCGCGGACGCACCGATCTCATGGCGCCGCGCGCACGAGGTACCCGGACCCGCGCACGGTGTGGATCACCGGTTCGCGGCCGGCGTCGATCTTGCGCCGCAGGTAGCTGATGTAGAGCTCGACGACGTGGGCGTTGCCGCCGAAGTCGTAACGCCAGACGCCGTCGAGGATCTGCGCCTTGGACAGCACCCGCCCGGCGTGACGCATCAGCAGCCGCAGCACCTCGTACTCGGTGGCGGTCAGCCCGATCTCGACCCCGGCGCGGGTCACCCGGTGCGCGTCCTCGTCGAGCACGAGGTCGCCGACCTCGAGGACGCGCGTGGACGGTCCGAGCCGGCCCGAGCGCCGCACCAGACCGGCGAGCCGGGCGAGGACCTCCTCGGTGCTGAACGGCTTCACCACGTAGTCGTCGCCGCCCGCGGCGATCCCGGCGACGCGGTCGGCCACCTCGCCACGCGCGGTCAGGAACAGCACCGCGACGGTGTCGTCCTGCGCCCGCAGGCGGCGCAGGACCTCCAGGCCCTCGACGTCCGGGAGCATCACGTCGAGCACCACGACGTCGGGGCGGAACTCCCGGGCCCGGACGAGTGCGGTCTCACCGCTCACCGCGGCCCGCGCCGACCACCCGTTGCGGGCGAGCGAGCGCGCCACGACCTCGGCGAGACCGGGCTCGTCGTCGACGACCAGGGCCCGGGCCGCGGTGCCGTCGGAACGGACAGGGGCGGGCACCCGTAGGTGCCCGCCCCCGTCAGCGTCGTGGTCCACGACGCCAGCATGTCATCCCAGGTACGTCAGGACGTTCTGCATGAGCGTCGCCTTCTGTGCAGCCGTGCCGTACGCCTCGAACGGGAAGGCGAGGAAGACCACCGCGTACCCGTCCGTCTTGACCGTCAGACCGTCGGTCGCGCCGGTGTCGTCGGTGAAGGCCGACGCCGCCGGGTCGATCGGGGTGATCTCGTCCTCGTAGGTGGCGCCGAGGACGTCGTGGTCGAGCGGCACGGTGCCGACACCCGCCGTCACGGGGTTGGCGGCGACACCGCTGACCGTGGCGGTCTCCTTGTCGTTCTGCCGTTCGGTGCCGTCCCAGTCCACGTGCAGGTAGTTCCGCACGAAGGCGGTGGTCCCGGCCGACTGGTCGAGGACGTCCTGCCCGGAGAGGAACAACCCGCCGCCACCGTTGAGGAAGGCGGTGAGCTGCGGCTCGTACGGACTGACCGGGGCCGGATAGGTGTTCCCGGTCCACCACACCACCTTCTCGTGGGTCGTCAGCACCGAGGCCGGCAACGTCGGGTTCGCGGTGAGGTCCCAGGTGTCGTAGGCGACGCCGGCCGCGGTCAACGCGTCGGTGTAGTAGCTCGCGACGTCCGGCGCGTTGCTGTCACCGTCGACCACCAGCACCGGGTCGCTGTACGCGATGGTGGTCAGCGTGACCGACGACGTCGCGGTCGGAGCCGTCGTGGACTTCGCCGTGACCGTGCTGGGCTTGGTCGCGGAGTCACCCGCACCCGCCGGCACCTTGACCGTTGCACACAGCGACAGTGATGCGCCGGGGGCGACGGTCGCGGTGGTCGTGACCGGCGTCGTGCAGTCGGCCGCGAACACCTTGGTCGTCCAGGTCCCGTTGGCCGTCAGCGTGAACGCGCCCGCCTGGTACCCGGTGTTGGTCAGCACGAGCGGGTAGCTCACGGTCGCGCCCGGCTTGGCCGCGGCCGTCTGCGATGCCTGCAGTGTCACCGCGTCGGGCTTGGCGAAGCGGGTCGTCAGCGGACTGCCGACCGTGCCGGGGCCTTCGGCCGAGGTCACCCGCGGGCCGTCCAGCACGACACCCGTCGCGCCGGCCGGTTGTGTCCCCGACAGCTGCACGCTGAACGTCAGTGTCAGGGTCGCACCCTTGGCGATGCTCTTGCCCGTCCAGGTGACGGCGTCGCCGACGACCGTGCCGCCCCCACCCGCCGACACGAACGCCGACCGCGGCGGGAGCGGCGCCCGCACCTTCACGCCGGTCGCGGGTCCGCTGCCGAAGTTGCGCACGGAGATCGTGTAGTCGACCTGCGAGCCCGGACCGACCGGCTTGCCGGAGGTCGTCGTCGACTCGACGAGCGCGGGCGTCGGCTTGCTCGACGTCAGCGTGTACGCACCGCGGCCGTGGGTCCCGGCGAGCAGGACGCCGTTGGTCGCGTCGTAGTCCAACGACCACGTCGACACCTTCGGCATCCCCGTACCGAGCTTGGCCCAGGTGCGGCCGGCGTCGGTGGTGGTGTAGACGCCGACGTCCGTGCCGGCGTACAGCGCCTTCGGGTTCGACGGGTCGATCTGCACCGAGTTGACCGGGACGTCCGGCAGGTTGCCGGTCACGTTGGTCCACGACCGACCGCCGTCGGTGGTGTGGAAGACGTGCCCGGGCTGCTTCGGCGTCGCGGCCGAGAAACCGTTGTAGTAGGCGTACGCGTTCAGCCAGTTGCTCCGGTCGACCGCGAAGCCCGCGACCGGCCGCTTCGGCAGGACACCGACACCCACCCGTCGGAACGTGGGCTTCGCCGCGGTCACGGCGTCCGGCGAGACCTGCAGGTAACCGTCGTCGGTGCCGACGTACACCCCGCTCCCACCGTCGGCCACGCCGATCGCGCTGATGAGGCATCCGCGCGCTCCGTTGGGCGCGGTCTGGGTGCACCCGCCGGTGAGGTCACCACTGATCGGCGACCAGGTGACGTCGGCCGCGTTGGCCGTCTCGGCGTTGTCGGTGCGGTACAGCCGGTAGGTGCCGAGGAACAGCTGGTTGACGCGGCCGCGGTTCTGCACCATCGGCACGTAGAACTCGGACCGGTCCGTGGTGTCGATGCCGCCGTCGATCGCCTCGTTGCCGTTGAACGAACTCACGGTCGAGGGGCTGAAGCGGAACGGCGAGATCGAGTAGTACTCGCCGAACACGTAGGCGGCCGCGGCCGGGTTGACCGTGTTCTGCGTGGTCTGGTCGACGATGAGCTTGCCGCCGTCGCCGCCCGCCTGGTCGAACCAGCGGTTGTTGAGGGTGGACTTGCGCTGCGTGCCGTTGTCCTGCGTGCCGCCCCAGTACTGGCCGGGGACCTGCGGGACGGTGGCGGCGCTGACGAACTGTCCGATGGTCAGCTTGGTGTCGTGCACCAGGGCGCCGGTGGCCGGGTCGACCTGGCCGTTGAGGTTCTCCCAGTCCGCCGCGCTGAGCGGGTCGTCGGCCTGGTTGCGACCGCCGCCCTTGTGCGACTGCCACACGCCGCCGTCGTTGCCGAGGACCACGTGCTTGCGGTCGTTCGGGTCGTAGGCGAACGCGTGGTAGTCCGGGTGCAGGTCGTAGCCGAGGTTCTTCCAGGTGGCGCCGCCGTCCTTGCTGCGGAAGATCCCGCCCGACTGCGGGCTGTTGTCGTAGCCGTAGAGCCCCAGCAGGTAGACGGTGTCCGGGTCCCGCGGATCGGGCCGGACGAGGTTGTCGTAGAAGCACTGCGTCCCGCAGTACCCGACGATGGAGTCGATGCCGGTGCCCTGCCCGGTCAGGGCGTAGTGGGCGCCGTCGTTCGTCGTCTTCCACAGCTGCGACTCGTGGTAGACGTCCTTGCTGTCGAAGTAGTCGAAGCCGACGTAGACGGTGGCCTTCGCCGCGCCGCGCGGGTGGGACAGGCCGAGCGCGAAGCGCGTCCCGCCCTCGAGGAAGTTGCCGTGGGGCAGGTCGCCCATGACCGGCTGCCACGTGGCCCCGGAGTTGGTCGTGCGGTAGATCTGGTCGCCCCAGAACGACGCCCACAGGGTGGACGGCGAGGTCGGGTCCATCACCAGGTCTGTTGCACCGTGCAACTCATCCGTGGTGCCCTTGCGCAGCGCCCACGTCGTGCCGCCGTCCTTGCTCTCGTAGACGCCGTAGACCTTCGCCCCCGGCGGGGTCACCCGCTGGGCGCCCGCGCGTCCGCGCAGGGTCGCGATGAACAGGTGGTCGGCGTTGCGCGGGTCGACCACGATCTGCGAGGTCGAGACCCCGACGAACGAGTCGCCCGAGACCTTGCGCCACGAGACCCCGCCGTTGTCGGAGCGGTAGACGCCGTTGCCGTAGTAGCTGTCGCCGGCCAGGTTGCCCTCACCGGTACCGAGGTAGACGACGTCCGGGTTCGACGTCGACTCGGCCAGCGCGCCGACCGACTGGGTGTCGGTGTCGGCGCTGCGGGAGGTCCAGACCTTGGTCGTCTGGTCGTAGGTCCAGACCCCGCCCTGCGCGCCGCCGGCGATGACCGTGCCGTCGGGGCGGATCACCAGGGCCGTGACCCGGCCCGAGACCGCCTCGAGGGTGTTGCTCGTGCGTGCGACCTGGACCACCGGCGACTGACCCTGGTTGGCCCAGGTGCCCGACGGCCCGCCCGCGGCCTTGCTGTCCGACGTCGCCGTAGCGTTGTTTTCCTGGACGGCCTTCGCGCGGAGGGCCGCCGCCTTGTCGCCGTCGATGCCGCCGTCGTCGCCCGCGAGCAGGTCGCTCCAGTAGTAGGCGTCGCGGAGCTTGTCGAAGCCCTGCTCGTCCGACCCGTCCTCGCGGTCGCCCTTCGGCGTGAGGTAGGTCGGGGCGTCGTCGCCGGGCACCGGCGCCGCCGACGCGGGCGGTGTCGCGACGACCAACCCTCCTACGGCCAGCACCGCGGCGATGCCCGCGGTGACAGAGGCGTGACGACGGGAGGGTAATCGCATGGAAGCTCCTGGGGGCAGACCGCGTCACGGACGGCTGGGCGTGACGACGGGAGATTTCCACAGGAACCGGGCCGGAGGAACCACTCCGAAGCCATCGGATCCTCTGCATCTGCTCTCAGGACCCGGGTGTAGGGCCCGGGGAACGCGAACGGCCCGGCCCTCCGGTGGGAGGGCCGGGCCGTTCGGCCGTGCGAGGTCCTACTTGTTGGCGGCGTCCTTGAGGGCGCTGCCGGCCGAGAACTTGACCGTGGTGGCGGCCGGGATGGTGATGGTGGCGCCGGTGGCCGGGTTGCGACCCTCGCGGGCCTCCCGCTGGCCGGTCGACAACGCGAAGAAGCCGGGGACGCTGACCTTCTCGCCCTTGCTCACGGCGTCCTCGAGGACGGTCTGCAGTCCACGCAGCGCGGCGTCGACGGTCTTCTGCTCCAGCGAGGCCGACTCGGCCACGGCGGCGACGAGTTCCTTGCGGTTCACGAAGCTCTCCGATCTGTGCTCGTGTGCGTCCGGCGGTGGGGCCGGGATGGCCGTTTGGGGTGGCCACCGGACGACCGACCCCCCGTTTTCCGGGAGGTCCAGAGCCACCAGTATGGGTGATCGACCCTCGGAGCCGGTGCAGGAGCCCCCGGACGGGCGGCTCGGCGCGTCGCGCGACCCCGACCGGCGGCCCGCTTCCGGCCGGCTCGACCCCGCTGTGTAGGCTCGTTCAGGTTCTCGGGGCTGTGGCGCAGCTGGTAGCGCACCACACTGGCAGTGTGGGGGTCAGGGGTTCGAGTCCCCTCAGCTCCACCCGTACGGAGGCCCCGGATTCCGGGGCCTCCGTTCTCATGTGCGGCGCGACTGCGCGCCAACTGCTCCCCGGTGTCCCGGGTCGCGGCCACGGAACGGCCCCCACTGAACGGCCCCCACTGGACGCCCTCACAGCCGACCGCGTCGGGGACACCGTGGCCGGACACCGGTGATCGTCGGGCCGGAGGCGACGGGACCCTCGCGCGGCGGGAGGGTTGTGAGCACGCCCCGCCCGGGTCGCGCACTACCGGGGCTTTCCGAGCGGGGCGGCTGTCCGGAAGGCGGGCGGCGCTGGGCCTGACCGACGTTCCCCCGTGTGCTGCGCTCATCCCCCGATGGAGCGCAACACTCTCCTGTGTACAGCAGCTACCGGCGGTTGCGGGTACCCGCAGCAGAACGTGCGGGGCGCCGGCGTCAGGGATGCGCCGGTCCGGCTTCGGCCGGGCGGGGTCGGTCCTCGGGGTGGAACCGGACGGCGAGCACGGCGACGTCGTCGTCCGGGTGCTCCCCCACGGTGTCGGCCAACACGGCGTCGAGCAGGTCCTCGGTCGGCAGCCGGTGGTGGCGGGTCAGGCTGGCCCGCAACAGGTCCAGGCCGTGATCGAGATCCTCGCCGCGGGTCTCGATCAACCCGTCGGTGTACAGCAGCAACGTCGACCCCGGCGGGGCCGGATGCGTGTGGTCCGAGCGGCGCAGGTCCGGCCGGATCCCCAGCAGCGGCTCGCTGACCGCGCCGTGCAGGACCGTGGTGTCGCCATCCGGTCCCACCAGCACCGGTGGCGGGTGACCGGCGTTGGTCCACCGCAACGTCCGTGTCCCCGCCGCGGCGTCCTCGGCGTCCTGCTCGATGCACAGCACCACCAACGTGGCGAGGGTGTCGACCCCCAGGTCGCGCATCGACCGGTCCAGCAGCGACACGATCCGCGACGGCGGATCGCCGTAGTCCCAGGTGAACGCCCGCAGCATGCTGCGCAACTGCCCCATCAGGCCGGCGGCGTCGATGTCGTGCCCGACGACGTCACCGATCATCACCGTGGTGGCCCCGCCCGGGGTCAGCACGGCGTCGTACCAGTCACCGCCGACCTGCTCGCCACCGGTCGCGGTGAGGTACCGCGCGGCCAGGTGCAGGTGGTCCGGTTCCGGCAGCCGGGTCAGCATCGCCGACTGCAACGCCTGCGCCACGCTGCGGTCGTGGTCGCTGCTCAACCGCAGCCGTTCGTTGAGCCGTTGCAGTTCCGCCGCGCGCAACAGCAGGTCCGCCTGCGCCGACGCCACCTGCACCTGCAGCTCGCCGGCGCGGGTCCGGGCGACGTCGTGGGCCTCGAACTCCGCTCGGGCGACGGTGACGTCCTGCACCCGGTTCAACAACCCCACCAGCACCCCGTCGTCGTCGAGCACCGGGACGTTGGTGATGTCCCAGTACCGCGTGACGAAGCCGTCCGGGCTCGGGATGTCGTAGCGCAGGCCGAGCAGTTCGTCCGGCTCACCGGTGTCGCGGACCCTGGTCAGGGACGCTCGCACCGCGGCGGCGTGGTCCTCGCCCACCAGGTCGGGGTTGTTCGGGAACGCCTCGAACAGGTTCTTGCCGACCAGGTCCGCCGCGGCTCGGCCGGTGGCGGCGGTGAACGCGGCGTTGACGTCGAGCACGACCAGGTCCACCGACAGCAACGTCACCGCGGTCGGCGTCGACCGGAACGCCGCGCGGTACGTGCGGGCGGCGGCGGAGTCCGTCAGCAGGGTCGACGCGCTCGCGGGGTCGGCCACCGGGGAACCGTAGCCCCCGCTCAACCCTTTCCGGAGCGGCGGCAGTCGAAGCCCAGAGCGGCAGCGGGTCCCACGGTGAGGTCGGCCCACACGTTCTTGCCGCCGGGTGTGATCTCGACGCCCCACCCGCTGCCCAGCGCGGCCACGATGAGCAGCCCCCGCCCCGAGGTCTGATCCGGATCGACGGTCAGCAGGTGGGGCACACCAGGAGCGTCGTCAGCGACCGTGACGGTCATCGCGGTCCGGTGCGAGGTCGTGGTCACGACGACGTCCGACGCACCCGCCTCGAGTGCGTTGCTCACCAACTCCGACGCCACGGTGACCGCGTCGTCGGCGAGTTCCGCGCAGTCGGGGTAGTCGACGCCCACACCCGCCCGGATCCAGGTCCGGACCGCGCCCACGGCGGTGTCGCCGTGGGCCACGACCGATCGGGTGGTGTGACACATGTGGTGGTGCTCCTCAGCCGCTCCTCGACGCGGCCGACGGATGTCGGTGTGGCGTTGTACCGCTGGTGTCGTCCTACCCGTCGGCGGCCCGGATCACCACAGCCACTCCGACGCCGTGCCGCTCAGCGCACCGTTCACGCTGCCCGGACACGCCGTCCCGCGCCGCGTCAGGTCTCCAGAGCTCGCACTCGTGGTCACCGGCGGTCCGACCCGCACGCAACTCCGGGTCGGCGCGGGCGCGGCACCGACCGGTGGCCATGATGGCTGCAGGCGAGGGACGAACCAGACGAGAGAGGCGGGGGCCGGATGAACCGGGTCGGCGTGGTCGGTTGTGGACTGATGGGGGCGGGCATCGCCGAGGTGAGCGCCCGCGCGGGCCTCGACGTGGTCGTCGTCGAGGGGTCGGCCACCGCGGCCGACTCGGGACGGGCACGGCTGGAGAAGTCGCTCAAGCGGGCCGAGAGCCGCGGCAAGCTCGACGGCGCGGGCGGTTCCAGCGCCGACGCCGTGCTGGGCCACATCCGGGTCCTCACCGACCTGGAGGCGCTCGCCGACCGTGACCTGGTGGTCGAGGCCATCGTCGAGGACGAGGCGTCGAAGACGGCGCTGTTCCGTCAGCTCGACGACATCGTCACCGCCGGGGACGCGCTGCTCGCCTCCAACACGTCGTCGATCCCGATCATGAAGCTCGGCGTGGTCACCCGGCGGCCCGAGAGCGTCATCGGCGTGCACTTCTTCAACCCGGTGCCGGTACTGCAGCTGGTGGAGTTGGTGCCGTCGCTCATGACGGCCCCGGCGACGGTCGAGAAGGCCCGCTCCTTCGTGGAGACGACCCTGGGCAAGAAGGCCATCGAGTGTCAGGACCGCGCGGGTTTCGTGGTCAACGCGCTGCTGATCCCGTTGATCCTGTCGGCCATCCGCATGTTCGAGTCGGGCTTCGCCACGGCCGAGGACATCGACCGCGGCCTGGTGCTCGGCGCGGCGCACCCGCAGGGACCGCTGGCGCTGGCCGACCTCATCGGCCTCGACACCACCCGCGCCGTCGCGCTCTCGCTGTACGAGGAGTTCAAGGAGCCGCTCTACGCGCCGCCGCCGCTGCTCGCGCGCATGGTCGAGGCGGGGCTGCTCGGGCGCAAGACCGGGCGGGGCTTCTACGTGTACGACGACTAGGACCCGGCCGGCCGGGAGCGCCTCAGGGCAGGTCGGCGGCGGGGACGACGGTCGCCCCGGCGTCGGCGAGCGCGGCGAGGAACGCGGTGTGCACGGTGGCGCCGTCCACGGTCGTGCCGCCCCACGCGAGGTCGGACGCCGCACAGCCGTCGGCGACGAGGACCGTGTCGATCCCGCGGTCGACCGCCTCGCGCACCGTGGCGTCGACGCACATGTTGGTCATCATCCCGACCACGACGATCCCGTCGGCGCCGTCGAGGCGTTCGGCCAGGTCGGTGTGCAGGAACGCGTTGGGGAACTCCTTGGTGACGACCGGTTCGCCGTCGCGCGGGAGCACGCTCGGGTGGATCTGCGCGCCGGCGGAACCCTGGCGCAGGTAGGGCGCATCGGGCTCGTCCCACAGGTGCTGCACGAACACCACCGGCTCGCCGCGCTCACGGAACCGCGCGAGCAGGTCGGCGACGACCGCCGCGGCGGCGTCCGGCCCGACCAGCGGGTGGGCGCCGCCCGGGAAGTAGTCGTTCTGCACGTCGATGACGACCAGGGTGCGAGGCACCCCTGCATGGTGCCCCACACCCGGCAACTCCGGTTCGGGTACGGATCACGTTCGAGGCTCGCCGGGGAGTTTCCCCTTCGCGCACAGGGGGTCACTCGGGCCTTGGTGCCGTGCTCCGACGTGGTGGACTCCCGCACGGCCGCCCCTCGAACGGAGAACCGCATGGGACAGATCCGCACCCGCCACGGACGCCGACGGGCGGTCCTCGTGGCCGTCACGCTCGCCGCTGGGGCAGTGGTCGGCACCACGCCGGACACCGCGACCGCGGCCGTGCCCCTGTCCATCACCGTGGTCGGCAACCACTTCGTCAACGGCGCCGGGAAAACCGTGCGGTTGCTCGGCGTGAACCACCCGAGCACCGAGTACGCGTGCGTCGACGGATACGGGTACGACGACGGCCACTTCGACGGCGCCGACGCCAAAGCCGTCGCGTCGTGGGGTGCCAACGCGGTCCGCGTGCCCATGAACGAGGACTGCTGGCTGGGCATCAACGGCCAACCCAACAGCAACGAGGGCGCCGACCCGGCACTGACGCAGGCGGGCTACCAGCAGGAGATCGTCGACTACGTCGCCGCCCTGCACCGGCACGGGCTCTACGCGATCCTCGACCTGCACTGGTCGGCGCCGGGAAGCCAGGTCGCGCTCGAGCAACAGCCCATGCCGGACCTCGACCACGCGCCGGCGTTCTGGACGTCGGTGGCCACGCGCTTCCGTTCCGACCACGCCGTGGTGTTCGACCTGTTCAACGAGCCGTACGACCCCACCGACCCCCGCTCGGGCGACGACCAGGACAGCGCCGACACCGTCACGTGGAACTGCTGGCAGACCGGCACCACGGCCGGCACCGCGGGCGGCGGCCCGTGTTCGACCACGTCCTACGACGAGAACGACAACCCCGCGGGCCGCTACACCGTCGCCGGCCTGCAGACGCTGGTCGACGCGGTCCGCGCGACCGGTGCCCACCAACCGGTGCTCGCCGGCGGCCTCGACCACGCCAACGACCTCGGCGACACCGACCACGGTGGGGACTGGCTGAACCACGGGCTGCAGGACCCGCGGCACGCGGTCGCGGCGTCGTTCCACAACTACATGGGCAAGGCGTGCGACCACCTCGGTTGCTGGCAGTCGGCCGTCGCCGGCGTCGCGGCGAAGGTGCCGGTCGTGACCGGTGAGTTCGCGGAGGACAACTACCTCGTGAGCACCTGCTCGGTCCACACGGCGAACACCTTCGACGCCACCTACATGAAGTGGGCCGACTCGGCGGGCGTCAGCTACCTCGCGTGGGGCTGGGTCGTCGAGAGCCCGGCCGAGATCGCGGCCGACGGCTGCAGCGCCTACACCCTCATCAAGAACTACACGACCCACACCCCGGCCAAACCCCACGGCGTCGCGGTGCGCAACCACCTGCAGGCACTCGCCAGCGGGTAGGCCCGAGGGGCCTGCGGACGGCCTAAGCTCGGGCGGGTGACGACGAAGATCGAGTTGATCGTGGACGACCTCGACGACCAGGCCGGCTTCGAGGCGGCCCTGCCCGGGCTGATCGAGAAGGCCCGCAAGCTGCCGGCCCTGCTCAAGCTCGAGTCGGGCAAGGTCTGGCCGAAGGAGGACGGCACGCCGACTCCGAAGTCGCGCACGCTCGACCTGTACTTCGCCGGGTACGACGAAGCCTCCGCCGCGACCTCCTCGCCCGAGGGCGCCGAGTTCTTCCCCGCCTTCTTCGGCGCGGCGCACGGCGCGGTCACCGGGTTGTTCACCGACGTCGAACTGGATTCCTGAGCCCGGTCCGCGCTCCCGGCCACGAGGCCGGCCCCGCGGCGGGGTCAGTCGGTGTGCAGGTACTCCCGCAGCTCCGCGGCTCCGCGGACGACCTCGGGGTCGTCGGAGGTCGCGAGCGCGCGCAGCTCCGCGGGCAACACCGGGAGGGCGTCGGTCTGCCACAGGTTGCCGAGCGCCCCGGCGATGAAGTAGCCGATGTCGTCCTCGAGGGTGCCGAAGGCCCGGGCCACCGCGGCGAGACCGGGTCGGCCGCCGCGCAGGGTCAACTCGATCGCAGCCTGCTGCCCCACGGCGGTGTTCTCCGGGTCGTCGACGAGCTCGACGAGCCGCGCGAACGCGGCCGGCTCGGGCAGTAGCGCGCCGAGCGCGCTGGCGCTCGCCTTGCGGACCTCCCACGACGGGTCGTGGGACCGCTCCAGGACCTCCGCGGTGCCGGTCACGGGATCTCGTCCGGGGTCGCGGGCCGCACGTTGCCGGTGTCGTTCACGAACACCTTCCCGGTCCTGGGGTTCACGTTGTGGCTGTACTCGAGCGTGTGGGGTGTGGGGTACGGACCGTGGGCGCGGCCGGTGAGGTCGACGCGCTTGATGGCCAGGCCGTTCTCGTCGTACACGGTGTAGTTGCTGACCTTCCCGTCCGGTCCGATCTTCTTCACGATGCCGTTCGGCGGCCCCTCGACCGGGATGTTGCCCTTGCCGTGGACCACCGCTTCGTCGAGCTTGCGGCCGATGTTGCCACCTCCGGGCAACTTCGACCCGACCTTCTCGATGGCCTTGCTGATCCCCTTGGACAGCAGGTTCTTGAGCTTGGCGACGATCTCGGCGATCTTGGTGAACGCCTTGCTGACGACGCCGACCACCGTGCGCACCAGTTCGGCCAGCTTGGACAGGACGTTCGCGACCCGGCCGGCCGTGACGCTGATGCGTCCGGCCTCGGCCGCCTGGGCCGCGGCCTCCGACCCACCGAGCGTGAACAGGGCCCCCAACGCGCCGGCCGCCTCGATCCCGATCGTCCACTCGACCAGGCTCTCCAGCTCACTGACGACCTCGTGGTGGGCGTCGTCGAGGTAGCCCGCGTAGTCCTTGCAGGCCTGCCCGATCTCCCGGTACGCCCCGCCGAGGTCCTGCATGTGGGTCTGGGCGTCCGTGCACGCCTGCACCACCGACGGCACCTCGGGCGAGGTCACGGAGCGGATGTGCGACAGCGCCTGGGAGAGGCCGTAGCTGTGCGTGTCGAGCTGGTCGCCCGCGGTGATCCAGCCGTCACCGACGCTGCGCAGGGTGTCCTGGTCGCCGTTGGGCCAGGTCCACGACATGACGTGGGCGATGAGCCCCCAGCCGGTCGGTTCGTTGCCGGGCGAGCCGTCCGCACTCGGCGGCGACCCGACCGAGATGGTGCAGCCGTCGCCGCGGCCGCCGCTCGTGGTGCCGGGGCCGTACGGGCCGCCGCCGTACCCCGGCGGCACGGACGACGAGTCGGCGTCGGCGTGGTTGGTGCCGGTGGCCGCGAGCAGGCTGCCGAGGTGACCGAGGGTGGACACGAGCGTCTCCCCCGCCACGAGGGCCTGCTGCGCGGCGGCGTCGTACTGGGCCGCCCACTCGACACCGCTGCTGTCGCAGCCCGCCATGCCCCCGCCGGCGTCCGCCGACGTCGCCGCCTGGATGACGTCGTCGGCGGCGTCGTCGTTCGCGTCGTAGAAGCAGTCGGACGCGCTCTCGTACGAGGTGGTGTCGACGTCGATCGGGATGCCCACGCCCGTCAGCCCCACATCTGCTGGTTGGCCGCCACGGCGTTGCTGTAGTTCGTGTGCGCGGTGCGGGCCGCCTCGCGCATCGCGTCGAGCGCGGCGCGCATCTCGGCCGCGCCCGCCGACCACTCCTGGTGGGCGGCCCACTGCGCGCCGGCGGCGTCGCCGGACCAGACGTCGTGCAACTGCGCGATGTGGGCGTCCAACGCGGCCAGTTCCGCGGCCACGGTGTCGGACGTGCTCTGCATGAACGTGATGGTGTCGTCGAGGGCGTCCAGGTCGACGCGGTACGTGGTCACGAGAGCCGCCCGCCGAGCCGCTGCATGCGCTCGCTCGCGCCCGCGTCGGTCACCGCGTACTCCTGCTCCGTGGTGGCGAGCAGACCCGACATCGTCGCGAGGGCCGCGAGGACGTCGCGAGCGCCGTCCTGCCAGTCCTCGAACGCCTGCTGGTACGCGGTCGCCGCCGGTCCCGACCACCCGCTACCGAGCAGCGAGGTCACCTTCGCGGTGACGTCACCGAGGGCGGTCTGCAGCCGGCCGTGGACCTGGTCGGTCTCCGCCTTCGCCGCGGGCAGGGCGGCGAGTTCGACGTCGAACGCCGACATCGGAACCTCCTCGGAACGACGGGGTCAACAGGTACGAGCTGTGTCGTACCCGTGTTCCTACCGTGAACCGGGGGGTGGGTCACCGTCCCGCTCCCACCGGTCGCATCCTCGGAAGCGACCGGTGGGGGTGTGGGTCAGCTGGCGGCGCTGGGCGAGGACGTCGGGGACGGCGTCGCCGTGGCCGAACCCGTCGGCGTGCTCGTCGCGGAACCGGTCGGGGTGGGCGACGGTGTCACGTTCGTGTCGATGCCGAGCTCGGCGATCGCGGGCAGCAGGTCGGTGACCGGCGTCTTGAGCTCCTGACCGTTCAGGAACACCGTCGGGATCGAGTTGATCCCCTTCTTCGAGGCGTTGTCGGTGAGCTTCTGCACGAACGCCTTGTGGTTGTCACCGGTGACGCAGGCGGTGAAGCCGGTCTTCTGTTCGTCGGTGGCCGTGGGGACGGCCTTGGCGAAGTAGCCGATCAGGTCGGCGTCGGTGCGGCCGTCGGTGCCCTCGGCGGGTTGGACGTCGGTCCCGTCGACCTTGCCGTAGAGGTAGGCGTGGTACTGCTGGAAGAACTCCACGCTGTAGTCCGAGGCGCAGATGGCGGCGTTGGAGGCCCGCGACGAGTACTGGTTGCCGTTGGACGACCGGTCGAGGAAACCGACGGGGTGGTACTGGATCTGCACCTTGCCCGCCGCCACCAGGGCCGACAGCTTCCCGCCGACCGTCTGCTCGAAGTTGTTGCAGACCGGGCACTGGAAGTCCTCGTACGCGACGACCTTCGCCGGCGCCGACGCCTGCCCCACCGTGACGCCGGTGACGACCGAGGCGTTGGTCGCGGTCAGCTGCCCCGCGACGTCCGCGCGCTTGGCCTGCACGCCGATGCCGATGATCCCGACGAGCAGGACGACGACGCCGATGCCCGACAGCAGGTAGACCGACCGGCTCTGCGCCTGCTTCTTACGGGCGGCGAGCATCGCGTTGTACTTCTTCTGACCCGCCTCGGTGCGCATGCGCTTGGCCGACGGCAGCGGCACGGTGTCGTTGCGGCCCAGGTACGAGTCGACCGACAGCTTGGTGATCGGCCACAGGACGAGGTAGACCGCGAGGACCAGCAGCCCGACGTCACGCAGGATGTCGAGGGTGTACGTCGTGGCGCCGTCCGTGGCCCCGCCGCCGCCGAAGCAGCCGCAGTCGAGCTTGATGCCCCGCGCCGCGGCCTGGATGAGCCCGACGAGGAAGACCGCGAACAACAGTCCCGACACCGCCGCCGCGGCCCGGGTGACCAGGCCCAACAGCAGGAGCAGGGCCAGCATGAGCTCGAGCACCGGCAGGCCGTACCCGATGGCCTGCGAGAGCCACTCGGGGGTCGCGTCGTAGGCGCGCACCGCGCGGACGAACTCGTTCGGGTCGGTGAGCTTGGACCACCCGGCCCACACCCAGATCGCCGCGAGACCGAGCCGGATCAGCGTCCCGAGCCACGCACGCGCACTCTGCAGGTTCACGGGGCCAGAGGATAACCCCGTCACCTCGGGGAGCGACCGGCGACGACCGCCTTCACGGTCGACCTCTCAGCGACGAAGGTGAGCACGGGGATGGTGCCGCACGCGGCGACGGCGATGATCCGCCACCAGTTCATCCGCGCCTGGATGGCGAGGTCGACCACGGTGAGCAGGTAGATGATGAACAGCCAGCCGTGGGCGATGCCCACCACCGTGGTGATGGCGTCGGCGACGTCGCCGCCGAGGGTGTACTTCCAGATCACCGCGACGGTCAGCACGATCAGCAGCGAACCGGTGACGTAGGCCATCACCCGGTACCGCGTCAGCGCACCCCGCAACCGGGGCTTGAGATCGGCGGTGGTCGTCACCGGATCGACGCTACCGGCCGCCGCTGTGCCGCTCGGCGAGGGCGGCGTTGTAGCGGGCGCGCATCACGTCGTCGGGGTCGTCGGCGTCGATCTGCCCGGAGGTCGGCATGACGTAGGGGCGGTACCCGGTGGGTGCGCCGGCGCCGAGGGTCTCGGCGGCGGGAGCCGCGGCCGGGCCGGAGTCCGAGCTCTCGACGGCCTGCGGCTCGAGGTCGCGGACGGCGCGGTCACGCATGATGCGGATCCACATGGCGATGCCGAACGCGCAGAAGATCCACCACTGGAACGCGTACGCGTAGTTCTGCACCGAGCCGTGGTGGACGTGCGCCGCGTGCCACTGCCACCGCCCGAGCCAGATCGTGGTGACCGCGAGCACGACCACGACCAGGTGACCGACCACGAACCCCGGCCGCACGGCGACCGCGAGGATGCGGCCCACCGGCACGCGGACGCGCGGGGCGGCCGCCTCGGTGTTCGGGGCCGGTGCGGTCATGGTTCGACGATACCGGTCGCTCGGCGCGCCAACGCCGCTCGAACGCCCGGTCCCGCGACACTGCGGACGTGGCCGAGCCCGCCGACGACCGCCCGCTGTGGCGGCAGGCCGCGCGGGAGTCCCACCTGTGGACCTCGGTGGCGATGGTCGCGATCGGCCTGCTGCACCTGCTGCTGCCCGACCGGCTGGCCGCGCTCCAGGCGCCCGAGATCGTCGGGTGGACGATCGTCGTGCTCGCGGTCGTCCTCTACGTCGCGAAACGAAACCTCCCGCCCGAGGCGGAGAAGCTCGCGCGCGGCCTGTCGATCGGCCTGATCGCCCTGGTCGTGGTGACCAACTTCGTCTCGCTCGGTCTGCTGGTCCACGACATCGTCAGCGGCGGGGCGCTCACACCGGGCGACCTGTTGCTCGGCGGCGTGGTGGTGTGGGTGACCAACGTCGCCGCGTTCGGGTTCGTGTTCTGGGAGGTCGACCGGGGCGGACCCGCCGCACGGGCGCGCGGTACGGGCGACGACACCGTGCCGGACCTGTTGTTCCCGCAGATGAGCGACCCCCGCTTCGAGAAGGGGTTCCGGCCGGAGTTCGTGGACTACCTGTTCGTCGCGTTCACGAACGCGCTGGCCTTCTCCCCGACCGACACCATGCCGCTCTCACGGCCGACCAAGGCCTGGTTCACCGTGGAGGCGGCGATCTCCTTCGGCACCATCGCGCTGGTGGCGGCCCGCGCCGTCAACATCCTGCCGAGCTAGACCTCGGGGGTGACCCCGGTGAGCCGCTCGCACAGCTCCCACAGCGCGCGGGCGGTGACGACGTCGCGGCTGCGGCGGCTCGACGTCACGGGGGTCGGGTACCCGCCGATGCCGCCCGGGCCGTCGGGCCCGAGGTACCACCCGCCGGGCACGTCGGCCACGGTGGCGGCGTAGAGAGTCGGCAACGCACCCATGTCGGCGCTCTGGCCGACCACCCGGTTCGCGACGGCCATGACCCGGTCCTGGAACGACTCGGTGTGGGACTGCAGGTTGGTCGACGCGTACCCGGGGTGGGCGGCGAGCGACCGCAGCGGCGACCCGGCGTCGACCGCGCGGCGCTGCAACTCGTACGCGAGCACCAGGTCGGCCAGCTTGCTCTGCCCGTAGGCCGCCCACCGGCGGTAGCGGCGTCGCTCCCAGTTCGGGTCGTCGAGGGAGATCTTCCCGATGCGGTGGGCCTCGCTGGACAACCACACCACCCGGTCGGTGAGGCGCGGCAGCAACCGACCGACGAGCGCGAAGTGGCCGAGGACGTTGACGCCGAACTGCGACTCGAACCCCTGCGCCGTGCGCGCGAGCGGGACCGCCATGATCCCGGCGTTCGCGACGACGACGTCGACCTCGCCGTCGAGGTCCTCGACGAACCGTTGCACCGAGGTCAGATCGGCCAGGTCGAGGTGGCGGACCTCGGTGTGGCCGGTGATGCCGTCGGCCGCGGCCCGGCCCTCGTCGACGCGCCGCACCGCCATCACCACGCGTGCGCCGGCCTCGGCCAACCGCCTCGACGTCGAGAGACCCAGGCCGCTGTTCGCGCCGGTGACGACGAAGGTGCGACCGCGCTGGTCGGGGATGTCGCGTGCGCTCCAGGGCATGGACGCGACGCTACGCGGGGACGCCTTCCGTGACCGCCCGGCGGGCGAGGGCCACCGCGATCTGCTCCCCCGCCGCGAGCCCGACACCGTCGGTGACCTCGACGTGGGCCGCCCGCCAGCCGGCCTGGGCCAGTTCGCCGTGGCGGGGCAACCACCCGGCGTCGGCGACCTCGAGCAGGTCGCGGTCCAGGTGGGAATCCCCCGCCGCCAGCAGGGTTTCCGCTCCGACCCGCTCGGCGAGCTCGCGGGCCGCCACCCCCTTGCTGACCCCGCGGGGGATCCAGTAGAGCTTGCGGCCCTGCGCGGAGAAGGCCCAGTCGTGGTCGGCCGCCCACGCCGCGGCCCGCGCGACGACGTCGGTGGGCATCCGGTCGAGGTCGACCACGGCGTAGACGAACAGACCCTCGGCGACCCGGCGCGCGGTGGTCCACTCCGGGCGGCACAGCTCGGCCACGTGACGCTCGACCTCGGCCAGCGGCGTGCCCTCGGCCGCGCGTCGTTCGACGGCCCGGGACCAGCCCAGGTCCTCGACACCGTCGACCAGCAACCGGCCACCGTTCGCCGCGACGGCGAAGCGCGGGGGCGGGCCGGGCAGCGTGATCCGGGCCAACTGCTCGCGGGTGCGCGACGTGACGGCGGCGAACACCCCCGCGGCGGTGAGCGCACCGATCGCGGCGGCGGCGACCGGCGTGACGAACGACTGCGGCCGGTCCTGGTAGATCTCGACGCACACGGCGTCGTCGACCGGGGCCGCGGCGCTCCGGCGGGAGTAGACGAGGGTCTGGTCGAGGTCGCAGGCGACGAGGACCACGCCCGGTGTGGGCGTCACGAGGCGGCCGTGCCGTCGGCGCCGGTCGCGCCCCGCGTGAAGCGCGGGTGGATGAGGCCGACGCAGCTGTAGGCGAGGCCGTCGACCTCCTCGACCGGCACGCCGCGTTCGTCCGCCAGCAGCCGGACGTGGGCGGTGTCGGCCGCGGCGTCCGGGCGCACGAGGATCTTCCACGGCACCCGGCGCAGCAGCACCCGGGTGGTCTCGCCGACGCCGGGCTTGACCAGGTTGACGTCGTGGATGCCGTAGGTCTCGGCGATCTGCTCCACCGCGCGCCACCCCGCCCAGGTGGGGGTGCGGTCGGCGGTGGCGGCCCGCTCGACCTCGGCGGCCACGGTGGCCCGGACCTCGTCGAAGCGGTCGCTCACGGCGTCGACGAACGCGTTGGAGACGTCGACCGGCGCGAGGTCGGCGTAGAACTTCGCGCCGTGGAACTGGTGGGGTGCGAGCAGGTCGCGGTTGAGGACGGTGCGTGACACCAGGCCGGAGACCGTCGAGTTCAGGCACGCGGACGGGATGAGGAAGTCGTCGCGGGTGCCGAAGGTACGCACGCAACTGCCGGGATCGGCGAGGACCGCGAGGTCGGACGAGAACGCCGTGCCGTGCTGCGCGTTCGACTCGGCCACCGCCGCGTCGAGTTCGCGGGAGATGGCCCCCTTGCCGGTCCAGCCGTCGACCCACACGACGTCCGCGGAGTCGTGGTGGGCGGCGAGCCAGCGCATCGCGGTCTGGTCGAGACCGCGGCCGCGCACGATGCTCACGGCACGGTGCGGCACGTCGAGGCCGTGGACCCGCGCGGCCCACCGGCGCATCAGCACCCCGATCGGTGTGCCGGCCCGGGCGAGCGAGGCCAGGACGACACCGCGGCCGCGTTCGGCGAGCACCAGCTCCGTCACCACGCCGACGGCGACCGCGAGCCGGGCGGCGGAGTCGGCCAGGGCCCGCTCGTAGAGGCGTTGGTACGCAGCGCTCGGCTGGTACTCGATCGGCAACGACTCGGCGTAGTGCGCGCCGCCGGACTGCACCGCCTCCTCACGTTCCTCGGTCGGCGCCTCGAGGTCGACACCGGACAGGTCCGTGAGCAACCAGCTGACCTCGTCGGCGGCGTACGACCCGAACGTTGGCCCATGCAACGGTTCCGGCAACGGGACGTGGAACGGCAGCACGACCAGGTGCACCCGGTCGGTCACCCGACGCACCTGGTCGAGCAGACCACCCGCGGCGTGCAGGGCCGGGGTGTCGCCGACCTCGTCGACGACGAGCACGACGTCGGTGGGGCGGCCGTCCGCGTCGAGGTTGTAGACGAAACGCGCGGCCGCGTCGTCGGTGTCGTGGGCGGGGAAGGTCAGCGCCCGCTTGATCGCGTAGCCCGGCCGGTCGAGCGGCAGCACCGGCGAACGGGTGGTGGCGGAGAAGCGCACCCGGGCGTCCGGTTCGCGATCGGCGAGGGCGGCCGCGACCCGCAGCGGCGCGTACATGAGTTCCTCGGTGCCCAGCACCACGACGTCGCCGCCGACGGACAGCTGGTGCGCGACCCTCGTGGCGGCGGCGGTCAGCCGTCCGGTGTCCGGCGCGGTGATGCCGTGCCGGCCGCCGTCGGCGAGCTCGCGCGGCCAGTCCACCTCGACCCGCACGAGTTCGCCGAGCGGCCCGTCGACCGTCGCCGGCGGCGCGATGCGGTCCGCGAGAGCCACCCCGCGCTCGAGCACGTCCGCCGGCAGGGCGACCCGACCGGTCGCGAGCGCGACGACGTCGAGGTGCACGCCGAGGTCGGCCGCCGCCTTGGCGAACGCGTCGCGGTCGGTGTCGCCGCGCAGGTCGACCAGGGCGGCCACCACGTACCGCTGCCGCGGGAACTGCTCCTGGAGCGCTGCGATCGTGGCCAGCGCGGTGCGACCGGTCGAGAGTTCGTCGTCGACCAGCACCAGGGCACCGGCGCCGCGGAGCCACGAGGCGTCGCCCGGGCGCACCAGGTGCGTGGTGGCGTGACTGTGGGCCTCCTCGAAGCGGAGCGCGTCGGGCACGCCCGCGACGTCACGACGCGTCGAGTGCAGGTACCAGGCCCCCAGGGCGTCGGCGACGCCGTGACCCAGCGCGGTGGCGGTCTCGGCGTACCCGAACACGACCGCGCCCGCCGCGTGGTCGCCCAACACGGACGCCACCGTTGCACCCAGCAACGACGACGCCGCGAGCACCGTCCGGGGATCGGTCGGGATGTGCTTGCCCAGGACCGTCGACACGAGCAGGTGGGCGCGCTTGGGGTTGCGGCGCACGGCCAGGCCGACGAGATCCGGCAGCGAGCGACCGTCGACCCCGTGTTCGGTGACCAGGTCGACGCCGAGCTCCGCCGCGACCCACGAGCCGTCCCAGACGGGCGTCACTTCACCAGTCCGACACCGAGCAGGTCGACCACCGAGATCTCGGGGTGGGCCACGCCGAACGCCGCCGCCCGCTGCAGGGTGCGTCGCGCCCACGCCATGTGCGGCTTGGACTCGTTCATCTTGTTGCGGTAGCTCGAGGCCGTCGCCCCGCCACCCTGGGTGACGAGGATGTCGGTGGCGTCGCTGTACTCCTCGTGGGTGACGACCGACAACGCGTGGACGGCGGCGATGTGGGTGGGGTGGATGACGGTCTTGCCCATGATGCCGTTGGCCTTGTCGAGGGTGATCTCGCGCAGGAGACCGTCGAGGTCGTTGCGCAACAGGCGGGCGCGCAGGTGCTCGGCCTCGTGCTCGTCGAACGGCGACTGCCGCAGCAACGGCTTGAACAGCCGCTCCTCGTTGGCGTAGTGCTCCCACACGGCGCCCGTGACGACGTAGCCGGTGCCGTCGGCGCGGCCGAAGACGTTGACGATGTCGGCGATGACGTCGGCCACGGCGCGGACGTCCCACACCGTCAGGTCACGCCCACGGCGCAGTCCGTACGCCGACGACAGGTCGGTCGCCCCGACCCGCACCGCGCACACGTGTTCGCGGACGTCGTCGAGGACTGTCTTGATGTCGAGCAACTGGCGGGTGCGGTTCTCGACGAACGCCAACTCCGGTGACTCCAACACCGGCATGAACAGCATGGTGCGGCCCGCCTGCTGCGAGGCCTTCCCCACCGCGTCGAGGTAAACATCCGCGGAACGCGCGGTGAACTTCGGGATGACGAAGCCGGAGAGCACCCGTTCGTGCTCGCCGAGGGCGTCCATGAGCATCGGGATCTGGTGCGGCGCACGGACCCGCACGAACACCAGCGGTCCGTCGTGGCGCTCCTCGGCGAACAGCCGCAGCTGCCGGATGGCGTTCTGCTCGGCCGTCTCGAGGTCGTGGTCGGCCACGGAGTCCTCGAGGCACACCACGGTGCTCACGACGCCGTGATCGCTCTGTTTGCGCAGGTCTTTCGCGATCTCCGGCCGGGTGGCGGGGACGTAGAGGGTCCCGCCGAGGGCCACGGCGAGCGTGTCGCGGGGCGCGTCGCGGTCGAACTGCTCCGGCTCCCGGAAGAACAACCGCGAACGTTCCGTCGCGGTGAGGTGGTCGAAGTGTCGCATCGGCGACGTCCCCTCGGCTCGGCCGACGCTGGGGTCGGTGGGGCCGCCGCGCAGGAGCGCGGCAGCGACACGGTAGCGGAGGGAACACGGCGGCGGTCAAGTCGGAGCCCGCAGGCTGTGGACCCCCACAGGAGTCGTCCACAGCGAACGGGTCGCGGTGGCCGTCGCGGCGGGGACTTGGCAGGGTGTGGTGGATGAGCACGCTGCAGCTGGGTCAGAACGCGCCGGTGCCCACCGCCACCCTCCGGGCGGTCCTGCGGTGGCAGCCCGGACCGGTCGGGGTCGACGTGTCGGCCCTGCTGCTGACCAGCACCGGGAAGGTCCGTTCCGACGCCGATTTCGTCTTCTACAACCAGCCGCGGCACGGATCCGGTGCCGTCACACACCAACCGGGTACCCCCGGTACCGACGCTCTGGGCATCGACCTCGGGGCCGTCGAGGCCGACGTCGAACGCATCGCGGTGGTGGCCTCGGCCGACGGCGGGACCTTCGCCCAGGTCACAGGTCTCACGCTCACCGTCGAGGGGCCCGGCGGCCCGTTGCTCGACACCGCGCAGCAGGGCGACACCGAGACCGCCTTCCTCACCGGCGAGTTCTACCGGCGCGGCGGCGAGTGGAAGTTCCGGGCCGTCGGCCAGGGCTGGGCGGCGGGCCTCGGCGGGCTCGCGCGCGACTTCGGCATCAGCGTCGACGACGACGCCCCGGCCCAGACCACGCCGGCCGCGCCACCGGCGGCCGCGGCCCCGCCCGTTGCCACTCCCCCGGCCGCGCCGCCCACCCCGACGGTCTCGCTGAAGAAGCAGAAGCTCGTCGACATGGAGAAGAAGGTGGGGGCGAAGGCACCGGCGCTGCTCGACCTCACCAAGAAAGCCGCGATCTCGTTGGAGAAACGCGGTCTGGGCGAGCACACCGCGAAGGTCGCCCTGTGCCTCGACATCTCCGGTTCGATGTACCGGTTGTACAAGACCGGCAAGGTGCAGCAGTTGGCCGAGCGGGTCCTCGCACTGGCGTTGCGCTTCGACGACGACGGCGAGGTCGACGTCTTCCTCTTCGGCGCCCAGGCCTACCAGGACGCCCCGATGAACCTCGACAACCACCACACGTACGTCGACGACATGCTGAAGATGCACAAGCTCGAGGCGGGCACCCGGTACGGCCGGGCGATGGAACTACTGCGGCAGCACTACACCGGCGACGCCTCACCCCGCTCGACGCCCGCACCGCAACCGCTGCCCACGTACGTCATGTTCGTGACCGACGGCGCGACCACCGACCAGGACCTCACCCGCGAGCAGCTGACCAGTTCGTCCTACGAGCCGATGTTCTGGCAGTTCATGGCCATCGGGCCGCCGGGCAGCCGCGACTTCCAGTTCCTCGAGAAGCTCGACGACCTGCCCGGCCGTCACCTCGACAACGCGGACTTCTTCAGCGTCGAGGACCCCACCACCATCTCCGACGACGCCCTGTTCGACCTGCTCATGACCGAGTACCCGGCCTGGCTGGGACAGGCGCGTGCGAAGGGGTTGTTGCCGAACTGACCGTGCGGTCAGGTGACGGGCGTGCGGTCGTCGAGCCAGGTGATGCGGTCGTAGCCGAAGGCCCGGCAGGTGTCGCGGACCGTGCCCGCCACGGGGTCCATCTCGGCGCGCACCACGAACTCGCCGTCGACGTTGTAGACCGAGAGCAGCGCCAGGACGGCGGGTGACGGCGGCGACGTGATCGGGGCGTCGACCCGGTCACCGCCGTAGGTCGTGACCACCATCGTTCCGCCCCACGCGACGACCGCCTTCGACGGCGAGAACCCGTACACCAACAGCCGGGCGAGCGACGGGCTCTGCCGCAGGTCGATCGCGATGCGCTCGAACCGCCCCTCCCGCTGTGCCCACACCACCGGCCGGTGGTCCGACGGCCCGTGGCGGCGGTGGGCGTCGAGTTCGACGGTGCCGGTCCGGCCGTCGGTGGTCGCGTACGCGGCGCCGATCCGCAGGTCGCCGACCTCGTCGCCGACCACGGCGTCGAGCGTGAGCGCCCCGATGCCGCTCTGCAGCCGGTTCAGGGTCACCACCGGCGCGCTGAAGTCGAGCAGGGTGGACGCGCCCCGCCGGGTGCGGCGGGTGACGTGGTGGCGTGCCGGGCGGGCTGGCGGGGCCGGGCGTCGCTGACCGCCGCCGGGCGCGGTCGGCCCGGCGTCGCCGCCACCGCCGAGATCGAGCGACGTCGATGTCGACGACGACGACGGGGCGGGCGTCGGCGTTCCGCCGAGGTCGAGCGAGGTCGACGACGTGGCGGGCGACGGGGCGGGCGGTGCTGGCGGTGGGCCACCGCCAAGGTCCAGGGAGGTGGACGCCGTCGACGACCCGGACGAGGTCGGGCGGGGCGAGCCACCCAGGTCCAGCGACGACGAGGCGGAGGACGCCGGCGTGGGCGGCTGCGGGGCGGGGGTCGGCGGGCCGCCGAGGTCGAGTGAAGTGCCGGATCCCGACCCCGGCGCCGGTGCCGGTGCCGGTGCCTCGCGCGGCGGCGCCGGACGCGGCGGCGGACTGGTGGGGGCCGACAGGTCCAGGGCGTTGTCCGCGGACGCGACCGGGGTGGGCGTGGGCGTCGGACGCGGCGGAGCCGGGGGCGGCGAGGCCGCCGCCGGGGCGGGCCGGTTCCGGTCGCGCCTGGTGTAGTCGATCTTCCCCGCGGTCGGGCGCGGGGCGTCGGCGGCCGGTCGCCGGGTGGG